>NZ_JBHUXV010000067.1:0-53600 GCF_042669125.1 Streptomyces sp. NPDC057253
GGCGAACACCGGGCGCCCCTCGTCGTCCTTCAGCTCATGATCAGCCGCGGGAGCCGAGCAGCTGGTGCAGCTCGTCGCCGCCGGTGACCGCGCCGGACGGCGTGGCGGTGCCGGTCAGGGCCGAGGCCGTGGCCCGCTGGGCCGCCGCCGGCTTCGGGTCGGGGAGCTTCTTGCAGACCGCGTCGGCGGTGCCGTGTCCGCGCGGGACCGTGCCGTCGGTCAGGTACTTGGCGAGGTACTTGTCGAGGCAGGCGTTGCCGCTCAGGGTGATGCCGTGGTTGCCGCCGCCCTGCTCCACGACCAGGCTGGAGTGCTTGAGCAGACGGTGGACGGTGACACCGCCCTGGTAGGGGGTGGCCGCGTCGTCGGTCGCCTGGAAGAGGAGCGCCGGCGGGATCTTGGAGTTGGCGACGTTCACCGGCTTCAGCGTCTTCGTGGGCCAGAACGCGCACGGCGCGTTGTACCAGGCGTTGCTCCAGGCCATGAAGGGAGCCTTCTTGTACACGGCCCAGTTGTCCTTCTGCCACTGCTTCCAGTCGCGCGGCCAGGAGGCGTCACGGCACTGCACGGCGGTGTAGATGCTGTAGCCGTTGTCACCGGAGGCGTCGATCGCGGCGAGGCTCTCGTACGTCTCGACCAGCGGGGTGGCGTTCTTGTCGTTCACGTACGCGGCGAACGCCGTGGCCAGGTCGGGCCAGTAGCCGTTGTAGTAGCCGCCCGGGATGAAGGTGTCCTCCAGCTCGGCCGCGCCGACCTTGCCGCCGGCCGGCTTCTTCGCCAACTCGGCCTGCATCGCGTACCACTTGGCCTCGATCTTGGCCGGGTCGGTGCCGAGCTTGTACGTGGAGTCGTACTTGGCGATCCATGCCATCAGCGCCTTCTGGCGGGCGTCGAAGGCGTAGTCCTGCGAGATGTTGGCGTCGTACCAGACCCCGTCGGGGTCGACGATCGAGTCGAGCACCAGCCGGCGCACATGGGTCGGGAAGAGCTTCGCGTAGACCTGGCCCAGGTAGGTGCCGTACGAGTAACCGAAGTAGTTGATCTTCTTCGCGCCGAGGGACGTGCGGATCGAGTCCATGTCCTTCACGGCGTTGATCGTGTTGATGTACGGCAGCACGCTCGCGTACTTGCGGCCGCAGGCGGCGGCGAAGGACTTGGCGCGCTCCAGGTTGGCCTTCTCGATGGCGGGCGTGCTCGGGACGCTCGCGGGGCGCACCGGGTTGAAGTAGCCCGGCTTGCAGTCGAGGGCGGGCGTGCTCTTGCCGACGCCGCGCGGGTCGAAGCCGATGACGTCGTACTGGGCCGCGACCGCCTTGGGCAGGCTCCCGGCGACGAAGCCGGCGAGGGTCAGACCGCTGCCGCCGGGGCCGCCCGGGTTGACCAGCAGCGGGCCCTGGTACTTCTTCGCGGTGTGCGGCACCCGGGACAGGGCCAGGGTGATCTGGCGCCCCTTCGGGTGGGCGTAGTCGAGCGGGACCTTCACCGAACCGCACTGGAGGGTCGGGTAGTTCTCGGTGCCGCACTTCTTCCAGCTGACCTTTGCCGCCGCCTGAGCGGTGGCCGCGGTGAGGGTGGTACCGGCCTCGGCCGGGACGGCCGTGAGGGCCCCCGCCAGGACGACGGTCGCACCGCACAGCACAACAGCGCTTCTTCTCATGAGAGCGCATCCTGTCGAAGAAACGCTCGACTATGAAACGTCTGAGCGAAATATTTGAAACTCCTTTGGTCCGGCGACACTTGGGTTCACTGCTGTGACGGTCGGCCGAACACCCTCCAGCGCCCCTCGGAGACCACCTCCACGACCCCGTCCACCACCGTGACGGCGGTCTGCTCGTCGATCGCGTACGCCGGGTGCCCGATCCCGGCCGCCCACCGCTCCGCCTCGGCCGCGCTGCTCTCGGGACAGGCCGGATGGTCCAGGTGCGGGAAGATCGAGAAGTCGACCAGACCCAGTCCGCGGTCACCGCCGGTGGGCGGCTTCCAGCCCACGAAGTGCTCCCCGATGCGAGGGGTCACCGCCATGCTCCCGGCGCTCAACCCGACATAGACCGTGCCGGTCAGCGAGGGCAGGAGCTCGGCCAGCCCGGACTCCCGCATCCAGTGGCACAGGTACAGCGCGTCACCGCCGTTGACCAGCAGGACGTCCGCCTCCTGGACCCAGGAGACCCAGTGCGCCTTCTCGATGCTGGGCAGCGCGGTGAGTTCCAGCACGCCCACCGACCTCCAGCCCAACCCGGTCATGGGGCACGGGGACTGTCCGCTGACGAATCGCCACGGTCCGGCCGGGTCGGCGTCGGGGGCGCCGTACCCCGCGGTGGGGATGCACAGGGCGTCGGCCTGGTCGATCGGCTTGCCCAGGAGGTCGACGAGCGCCCTCTCGATGCTCTCGTTCTTGACGCCGGAGTCGGTGAGGAGAAGCTTCATGGTGCCCTTCCGGAGCAATCGCAGGGGGTGAGGTTCCCGGGCCGGGGGCGCCCGATACCCGCCGGGCGCCCCCGATCCCGTTCCTCACGCAGCTGTGCAGCTCACGTTAGGCACACCCCCGCCCCCCGGCGCGCCCCCGAACCCGAAGCTCGTCGAACCGCCCACCGGGACCGAGCCGTTGTGGGCGGCGTTCGTCGCCGTCACGGTCGGGCCGGTCTGGGTGTACGACGCGTTCCACATGGAGCTGACCTTCTGCGTGCCCGGCCAGGTCCAGGTCACCTTCCACGAACCCAGGGCGACGGAACCGGAGTTGGTCACCTTCACCTCGGCGTTGAAGCCGCTCCCCCAGTCGCTGCTGACCGAATAGGACGCGGTGCAGGCCGCCGTGCCGCCGCCGGGGTCACCGGGGCCGCCCGGGCCACCTGGGCCGCCGCCCGACGGGAAGCCCGGCGCCTTCACGCTCGCCAGATACCCGTCCTTCACGGTGTCCACCGACTGCCAGTCGTCCTTCAGGATCCCGCCCGTGTCACCGGAGTTGGGGTTCCACGACCAGAAGGTCCAGTGGAAGGAGTCGGCGCCGTACGTCGAGGTCGGACGGAGGTACGACACCAGGGCCGCCAGCCATTTCTGGTCCACGGTCGAGGCCAGCGTCGTGCCGAACTCGCCCACCCACACCGGCGCGATGTTCTGCTTGAAGATGTAGCCCCAGTACTTGTCCCAGATCCCCGGCATGTTGGCCGGGAACGACGGATCGCTGAACCAGCTCTGCTGGGCCACGCTCGTCGCGTAGTCGTGGGCCGAGTACACGACCCGGTTGGCCACGCTCAGCTGCACCGGGTACTGCGCGACCCCCATCAGGTTGCCGCCCCACCAGCCCGAGACGCCGTTGAAGGTCTGCACGCCCTCGACGAAGATCAACAGGTTGGGATTGACCCCGAGCACCGCGTTCCCGGCCCGCTGGGCCGCGAGACGCCAGTCCGTGGCGGTGTCCCCGCAACCCCAACAGGCGGGGTCATGGGGCTCGTTGTGCAGATCGATGCCCACGACCGTGTCCTGGCCCTGGTAACGCGTCGCCAGCGCACGGAGGTTGGCGATCCACGTGGACTCCGGCACCGCGGCCGTGTACCAGAGCGCCGACTGGCCGGCGGAGTCCGGGCGATGCCGGTCGAGGATGACCTTGAGGCCGCCCTGACCGGCGTACGACACGATCCTGTCGAGCACTCCGAGGGAGGTGAGTCCCTGGAGGTCGGCGTTCCTGCCGCCGGAGAAGTCGATGCTGTTGGGGACGGTGCCCGGCTTGAGGATGTCGTCGCTGTACGGGACGCGGATCGTGTTGTAGCCCAGCGACTTCATCTGGTCGATCATGGACTTGTAGTCGCGGGACCAGAGGCCGTGCACCACGCGGTTGGAGGTCTCGAAGCCGAACCAGTTGATCCCCGCGATCCGGACCGGCTGCCCGGACGCGTCCAGGATCTGGCGGCCGCTGGTGTGCCAGTACCCGGCACCGGCGTCGGCCTTCGTCTCGGCGGCGTGTGCTGTCTGCGCTCCGACCAGGAGCGGTAACAGAAGGACCGCCGCGCACAGCGCTCTTCGCAAGCTGCGGAACATGTCGCTGCTTCCTCTCGAAGGGGACGCGGGCCCGGAACGGGTGGGAGCGCTCCCACCGCCCTGCACCTCCCATGGAAGTCAGGTCACATGAACACGTCAAGACATCCGGCATCCCCTCCTGCGCGGGACTTCACCTGCTCAGCTTCTGGAACCTCCGTACCGCCAGCGGGAGGAAGATCGCCGTCAGCACCACCGGCCACACCCCGGCCATCAGCAGCGCGTGCTGCTCGACCCAGGAGTCCCCGCCGCCGACCGGCGTCCCGAACAGGTCCCGGGTGGCCGCCGCCGTGGACGAGATCGGGTTCCACGCGGCCACCGCGCCCAGCCAGTCGGGCATCAGCTGCGGTGCGACGAAGATGCTGGAGATCATCGTGAGGGGGAACGCGACCGCGAACAGGCCGCCCGCCGCCTCCGGGTTGGGGACCATGAGCCCCAGCCACACCCCGATCCAGATCAGCGCGAACCGCAGCCACAGCAGCAGTCCGAAGGCGGCCAGGAAACCCAACCCGCCGTCGGGACGCCAGCCCATCGCCACGGCGGTCAGCATCATGATCGCCAACTCCGCGCAGGCGACGAGGAGATCGGTCACCCCGCGCCCCGCGACCACCGCGGAGGAGGCCATCGGCATCGAGCGGAACCGGTCGATCACGCCCTTCGTGGCGTCGTACACCACGAGGGTCGCGGTGTTGATGAAGCCGAAGGCCATGGTCATCACGAACATGCCCGGCATCAGGAAGTCCTTGTAGTCCCCGCCGCCGGGCACCTGCATGGCGCTGCCGAAGACATAGCCGTAGAGCAGGACGGAGAGGATCGGGAAGCCCAACTGCCAAGCGATGTTGATGGGTTGGCGCTGGTAGTGGGTCAGGCCGCGGCGGACGATGTTCCACACGTCCGCGAGCAGCCAGTAGGTCCGGCCGCCCTTCGGGGTCATGTCGACGGCGGTCATGCGGCCTGCTCCTCGGTCTCGGTGCGGTGTCCGGTCAGGCGCAGGAACACGTCGTCGAGGCTCGGCCTGCGCAGTCCGATGTCCTCGACCTTCACGCCCTCGTCCTGGAGGGTGCGGGCGACCTCGGTGAGCGCGGAGACCCGGTCGAGCACCGGGGCGTGCACCCGTGACTCCCCTTCCTCCGCCTCGGGTTCGCCGTCCGAGACCCGGGCGACGACCTTCACCACGCGCGGGATGTCGGTCCGCTCGGCGACCACGACCTCGATACGGTCGCCGCCGACCCGGTCCTTGAGGCCGTCCGGGGTGTCGTCGGCGATGGCCCGGCCCTGGTCGATGACGGTGATGCGGGAGGCGAGCTTGTCGGCCTCCTCCAGGTACTGCGTGGTCAGCAGCACGGTGGTGCCGCTCGCCACCAGCGCCCTGACGGAGTCCCAGACCTCGCCGCGGCTGCGGGGGTCGAGTCCCGTGGTCGGCTCGTCGAGGAAGAGGACGGCGGGGGCGAGGATCATCGAGGCGGCGAGGTCGAGGCGGCGCCGCATGCCGCCGCTGTACTTGCCGACGCCCTTGTCGGCGGCCTCGGTGAGGTCGAACTGGTCCAGGAGTTCGGTGGCGCGGTGCCTGGCCCGCTTGCCGCCGAGGTGGAACAGCCGGCCGAACATCTCCAGGTTCTGACGGCCGGTGAGGACCTCGTCCACGGCGGCGTACTGCCCGGTGAGGCCGATCCTCGACCGGACCTCGCGCGCCTGGCTCACGACGTCCAGTCCGGCGACGCTCGCCCGGCCGCCGTCCAGCCGGACCAGCGTCGACAGGATGCGGACCGCGGTGGTCTTTCCGGCGCCGTTGGGTCCGAGCAGGCCGTGGACGGTGCCTTCGCGTACGGCGAGGTCGAAGCCGTCGAGCGCGTGCTTGTCGCCGTAGCGCTTCTCCAGGCCCTCGGCGTGGACGGCGTGTCCGTCGTCGGTCATGGGGTCCCCCTTCTCTCCTTGAACCGGGCACGACTGAGTGCAACTGGGTACACCGTACCCGATTGCGCGTACGCTGTACTCAGTTTTTCGCCGGACCTAAGCTGCATCCATGACGAGCAGCGGGGACACCAGTGGCAGCGGCGACATCGTCCGCACGCTAGAGCTGCTGTGGGAGGGCGGCCCGCGGCCCAGCCGGGGGCCGAAGCCGGGGCTGACGCTGGACCGGATCGTGGAAGCGGCGGTCCGGATCGCGGACGAGGAGGGGCTCGACGCGGTCTCGATGCGCCGGATCGCCACCGAGCTCGGCACCGGTGCGATGTCTCTCTACCGGTACGTCCCCGGCAAGGCCGAGCTGCTCGACCTGATGCTCGACCGCGTCCAGCGGCCCTCCGAGAACCCGGCCGATCTCGGCGACGGCGGCTGGCGCGCGGCCCTGGAGGCGATGGCCCACGCCACGCTCGCGCTCTACACCCGCCACCCCTGGCTGCTCGGCGTCAACCAGGCCCGTCCGCTGCTCGGGCCCAGCGCGCTCGACGGCATGGAGAAGATGCTCGGCCGGATCCGCCCGATGGGCCTGACCGACCCGGAGCTGGTGTCGGCGGTCATCATGGTCGACGGATACGTCATCGGGGCCGCGCGCACCCAGGTGTACCAACGGGAGGCGGAACGCACGTCGGGCATGACGACGGCGGACTTCTTCGCGGCACAGGCCCCCTTCATCGAGAAGGTCATGACCACCGGCCGCTACCCCGTCCTCGCGTCCCTCGCGGAGGACACCTGGAGCCCGACCTTCGACCACTTCGCCTTCGGACTGGCACGAATCCTGGACGGCCTGGAGGTCTTCGTGAACGCCCGCCGGGAGGCCTCGGGAGCGGCGCCGGAATAGACGCCGGGCCGGGGGCTCAGGGGCGGCGGCGCAGCCTGCGGCGGAGAACAGGCGAGCCAGGATCGGTCGTCCGGCGGCCGGGCTCGCGGACCCCGTAACGGCGGCCTGGCTTGCGGGCCCCAGAACGGCGGTTGGACGGCTGGACTCAGGAGCACCGGAACGGCGGCCCGGCGGCCGGACTCACGAGCACCGCAACGGCGGCCCGGCGGCCGGACTCACGAGCACCAGAACGGCGGCCCGGCGGCCGGACTCACGCGCGCGTGCGGTGCATCGCCCGGAAACCCGGGCACGCGCGGAGCCACAGCAGCCCGCCCCGCCGAGGGCTCAGGAACTCCGGAACAGCCATCCGACGGCAGGACTCACCAGAACCACAACAGCCCGTCCTGCCAGGGACACCAGTCCCGGAACGGCGGCCCGGTGGCCGAGCTCGCGTGCCCCCGGGACGGCGGCCCGGTGGCCGGGCTTGCGCGCCCCCGGGACAACCTGCCCGGCCAAGGACACGCCAGCCCCGGGACAACCTGCCCGGTCCAGGACCCACTAGCCCCGGGACAGCCCGCCCGGCCGAGGACACGCCAACCGCGGAGCAACCGCCCGGACCAGAACCCACCAGCGCCGGGGACAGCCGGCCCGGCCCCAGGACCCACGAGCCCCGGAGCGGCCGCCCGGCCAAGGACACGCCAGCCCCGGAACACCCGCCCGACCAAGCACCACCAACCCCGGAACACCCGCCCGCCGCCCGGCTCACGGCCGTCGGAACAGTCTCCTGAGGCCGAACAGTGCTGCTACGGCCACCACCGCGAGGGCGCCGATCTTGATCGTGTTGGTGGAGGTGCCGGTGTCGTCGCTCCCGGAGGCTGTCGAACTTCCGCCGCCCGAAGGGGAGTCGGAACCGGAGTCGCCGGGGGCGTCCTGGGCCTCCACCTCGCTGTTGGCGCCCTCCATGCCGAGCAGCAGCTTGGTGCCGTCGGGTGAGTAGGAGATCGACTCCCCCTGGCCGAGCGGCACGCTGAGCCGGCCCCGCTTCTTGAGGTCGCCGTCGTTCCAGTCGTACCAGAGGCCGCCGAAGTACCCGCGGACGGCGAGCTGTCGGCCGTCCGGCGAGAACGCGGCGTCGGTGGCCCACAGGTCGATCGACCGGACCGGTTTGAAGAGGTTCGTCCCCGAAGGGGAGAGGGTGGCGGGCCCTTCGTACAGGTGGCCGCCGTCCTCCTGCTTGTCGATGATGTAGACGCGCCCGGTCCTGGGATGGACGACCATCGACTCGGCGTCGCGCGATCCGTCCGAGTACTTCACGACGTACTGCGTGGCCTTGACGGTCTGGTCCTTGAGGTCCTTCGGCTCGGGGAGCCGGTAGATCCAGACATACGGCCAGGTGACCCCGTCGTTGTCGCCGATGTCGCCGACCCAGATCTGGTTGTCGGGCCCGATCGCGATGGCCTCGACGTCCCTCGGGGTGCCCACGCCGGTCATGGTGATCCGGGCGACCGTCCTGCCGGTGGCGCTGTCGACGGCGTACAGATACGCGCCGGTGTCCTGGTCGTTGTGGGTCCAGTAGATCCCCGGGTGCTGCCGGGACGCGGCGAGGCCGCTGGACTCGGTGATCCGGGGGTCGGAGATGGTGAACCCCTTGTCACCCTTGCCGTCCGCGTCGGCGGCAAGGGCGTGCCCGGCGGCGGGCAGGGTGAGCAGGCTGAACCCACCCACGAGCAGGGCCCCGGCGAGCAGGGCGGACGGTCGGCGCATGCCACCAAGCCTGCCATCCCGCTGCGCGAAGCCGCGGCGCGTGGGAATCTTCACAGCCCCGAGATCCCCAAGATCTGCTACCCGCCGGTAAGAATCACCGATGATGAGCGCATGCTGCGATTCATGTCCGTCGGTGACTCCATGACCATCGGCAGCGCCGGCGAACACACGTGGCGCTACCGCCTGTGGCAGCACCTGCGCGACACCTACGGCGGCCCCTTCGCGCTCGTGGGCCCGCGCGAGACGCTGTACGACAAGGCGACGGACACCCCCACGTCGTACGAGTACGCCGATCCGGACTTCCCCCGCGCCCACCTCGCCGGCTGGGGCGAGGGCTGGCTGCACATGGCCCCCCTGATCGGCGAGGAGGTGCGCGCGCACCGGGCGGACGTCCTCCTCGTCTCCCTCGGCCTGATCGACCTCGGCTTCTACACCAACGCCGAGCAGACCGCCGAGAACGTGGCCCGGTTCGTGGCGGCGGCGCGGGAGGCCAACCCGCGGGTCGCCCTGGTGCTGCTGCCGGTGATCCCGAACGTCCGCGCCGCGTCCGACGCGCCCTTCGCCGCCCAGGTCGCCCTCTTCAACGACCTCCTCGCGAAGACCGCCTCCGACCTGGACGAACCCCGCTCGCCGCTGCTGCTGGCGTCGCCGCCGGCGTCGTACGACATCAACCACGACACCTACGACGGGACGCACCCGAACACGAGCGGCGAGCACAAGATCGCGGCGGCCTTCGCGGACGCGATGCACCAGGCGTGGGATCTGGGCGAGCCGTACGAGGCGGCCGGCTGAGGGAACACCCCTGCGCGGCAAGGCCGTTGGAGGCGCCGCCCGGTCCCGGCCGGGAAGCGCGGTGAGCTCGTGTCCTGGTCACCGTGCGTATCGTTGTACTGCGCGGCAGCGCTCTTTCGTGGGGCAGCCGGGGAGGAGCGCCACGATGACCGTCCTTGAAGACAGGATCGAGATGGCCGAGGAAGACGACGAGCTGACTCTGGACCGCCTGTTCGAGTCGCTTGAGCGGACCACCCCCGAGGGTTACAAGGTCGAGATCGTCGAGGGGGCCATCTTCATGTCGCCGCAGCGGGACGCTCACTGGGAGATCATCGCCGACATCTTCGAGCAACTGCGCACCAAGTACCCGCGCAGGCGCGTGAAGTCCGATGTCCGCATCGACTACCCCGGTCACCTCAACGGTTTCGCCACCGACGTGACCCTCGTGGCCGAGGACGCCGAGAAGGACGAGAAGGGCCTCTGGCACTGCCAGGACGTCGAGTTCGTCGCCGAGGTCATCTCGAAGAGCACGGCCCAGAACGACTACGGCCCCAAGAAGACCGCCTACGCCCTCGCCGAGGTCCCCGTCTACCTCGTCGCCGACCCCTACCAGGGCAAGTGCCACCTGTACACCCAGCCCAAGGACGGGGACTACCTCACCGAGACGACGGTCGTCTTCGGTACGGATGTCGACCTCACCGTGACGGACCTCGGCCTCACCCTCAAGACCGATGAGTTCCCCCGCGACTGACTGACAGAATCCGCCGTATGGCGATCATCCACCACACCACACTCAAGCCCACCAAGCTCGAACTGCTCACCACCTGGCTGCCCACCCGCCCGTGGTACGCCGGTTCCGGCGCACCGGAGTTGGCCAAGGCCGGCGGGTTCCGGCTCGACGACCCGGAGGGCGAGGTCGGGATCGAGTTCATGGTGGCGCTCGACACCTCCGGCCCCGAACCCGTCGCCTACCACGTCCCCCTCACCTACCGCGCCGCCCCGCTCCCCGGCGCGGACCACGCCCTCGTCGGCACCATGGAACACGGCGTCCTGGGCCCCCGCTGGGCCTACGACGGCGTCCACGACCCCGTTCTGCGCACCGAACTCCTCGCCCTGTTCGAGGGCCGCGCCCAGGCCATGGCCCAGAGCATCAGCGACACCCCCGACCACGAGGTCGCCCACTCCGCCACCGGCCCCGCCCTGCCCACCGGCCCCGCCGAGATCGCCGAGGACCGGGACGGCACCGACCTCACCCTCCCGGACGGCACGGTCCTCCACGTCCACCGCACCCTGTCGCCCACGGCCCCCGAGGGAGTGTCCGGCCAGGTCTCCGCACCCTGGAACGCCCCGGACGGCACCCGCGTGCGCTCGGTGTTCGCGAGCCTGCGCACTCCCTGAGAACCCTCCCGCCGTCACCGCCGGCTCCATGCCCTTGCCTAGAGCGCACTCCACGCCGTTGGCTAGGGGGTCATGAAGTACACGCAGCTCGGACGCACCGGACTCAAGGTCAGCCGACTCGTCCTCGGCACCATGAACTTCGGCCCGCAGACCGACGAGCCCGACTCCCACGGGATCATGGACTCGGCCCTCGACGCGGGCATCAACTACTTCGACACCGCCAACGTGTACGGCTGGGGCGAGAACAAGGGCCGTACCGAGGAGATCATCGGCAACTGGTTCGCGAAGAGCGCCGCCAACCGCGACCGGACCGTCCTCGCCACCAAGGTCTACGGCAACATGGCCGCGGACGGTGACGCCTGGCCGAACCACGACAAGCTCTCCGCCCTCAACATCCGGCGCGCGGTCGACGCCTCGCTCAAGCGCCTTCAGACCGACTACATCGACATCTACCAGTTCCACCACGTCGACCGCGCCACCCCCTTCGAGGAGATCTGGCAGGCGATCGACACCCTGGTCCAGCAGGGCAAGATCCTATACGTCGGCTCGTCCAACTTCCCCGGCTACAAGATCGCCCAGGCCAACGAGATCGCCGCCCGGCGGGGCGGCACCATCGGCCTGGTCAGCGAGCAGTGCCTCTACAACCTGGCCGAGCGGCGCGCCGAGATGGAGGTCATCCCGGCCTCCCAGGAGTACGGCCTCGGCGTGATCCCCTGGTCGCCGCTGCACGGCGGTCTGCTGGGCGGGGTCATCAAGAAGGAGGTCGAGGGCGGCCGCCGCGCCTCGGGCCGAGCCGCCGACACCCTCAAGGACCCGGCCAAGCGCGCCCAGATCCAGTCCTACGAGGACCTCCTGGAGAAGCACGGCCTGGAGCCCGGCGAGGCGGCCCTGGCCTGGCTGCTGACCCGCCCCGGCATCACGGGCCCGATCGTCGGCCCGCGCACCGCGCAGCAGCTGGAGTCGGCGATCAGGGCGGTGGACCTGGAGCTGTCCGAGGAGATCCTGGCAGGCCTGGACGAGATCTTCCCGGGTCCGGGCCCGTCGCCTGAGGCGTTCGCCTGGTAGCGCCCCGTCAGGGGCGCGGGGCGGAGTCGATTTGGGGCTCCGCCCCGCGGGCGCGACCAGCCACGACGGGCGCGCGGCCCGACGACTGGCCGCAGTTCCCCTACCTACCGAGCGCCGCAGCCAACGCCACAACGACGAACATCATCACGAGCACACCGGCCATGATCCGGTTACGGGTCTTCGGGTCCACGCATCGAGCCTAACCGCCCGCACCGAGCGCCCAGCGCCCGACCACCTCGTACCGGGGCTGCTCGCCCGCCACCCCCGACGTCGGCAGATTGCTCCGCACCAGCGCCAGCTCGTCGACGGTCCAGGTGCGGCTCGTGTACCCGTCCAGCACCGAGAGATACGGCCGCACATCCACCGCCTCCCGACTCCGCGCCACGGTCAGGTGAGCCCGGTAGCGCCGGTGGTCCCCCTCCACTCCCGCCTTGCGCCCCGCCGCCTCCGCCCGCTCGGCGAGCAACCGCAACTCCGCCAGACCGCCGGAGGCCCCCGCCCACAGCGCCCGCCCGTGCCCGAACTGCCCACCCCCGCGCACGGCCAGCGGAAAACGCGGGGTCCGGCGAGCCGCCCGCTCCAGCCGCACCGACAGGTCCGCCACGAGGAGGTCGTCGACCTCGCCGTAGAAGGCGAGCGTGAAGTGCCACCCCGGGACCCCGGTCCAGCGCAGCGAGGACGCTCCGGGCAGCTTCCTCAACTCGGCCACTTTCAGCGCGAGTTCGTCGGACACGTCCTGCGGCGGCAGCACCGCGGCGAAGAGTCTCATGAGGGCCAGCCTGCCACCATGGGCGCATGGAGATCACCATCAGAGACGGCGGCCCCGACGACATACCCGTGATCCTCGGCATGCTCGACAGCTGTGTGGAGTGGCTGGTCGGGCAGGGGCGTCCCGGCCAGTGGGGCACCAAGCCGCTGTCGCAGAGCCCGGGAACGGTGGAATCCGTCGCCCGGTACATCGACGAGGGCAGCGTCTTCATCGCCGAGGCCGACGGCGTACCGGCCGCGACCCTCACCCTCACCGACGCGCCCGGCGCCTACCTCGCGCATCTCCCGCCGCCCGGCGAGCCCGAGCGGTACATCCACTGGCTCGCCTCCGACCGCCGCTTCAAGGGGCACGGCATCGGCAGCGCCCTGCTCGCGCACGCCGCCGAGCAGACCCGGCGCGCGGGCGTAGCCCTGCTGCGGGTCGACTGCTACGCGGGCGACGACCGAGGGCTGGTCGCCTACTACGAGGCCAACGGCTTCGCCCCGACGCAGACGTACTCCGCCGGGGCGAACGGTGACTGGCCGGGTCAGGTCCTGGCCATGCGCGTGCTGCCGTAGAGCGGCGCGGACCGCCGGAGGCGTCAGGCCGCCGCGGCCAACTGCTCCTGCACCTCACGCGGGACGAACCGGACGTGCGGGTGGCCGCGGTTCCAGCCCACCGACAGGCGCAGGTTGCCGACCCTGGCCAGGACCAGGCCGACCGTCACCGCGGCCGCCGCGGCGATCGCGCCGCCCACCGCGAGGCCGGCGCGGACGCCGTACGCGTCGGTGACCCAGCCGGCGATCGGGGCGCCGACGGGCGAGCCGCCCATGAACACCATCATGTAGAGGGACATCACCCGGCCCCGCATGGCCGGGTCGGTGCCCATCTGGACGGAGGTGTTGCCGGTGACGTTGACCGTCATGCCGAACATCCCGATCGGGACCATCAGCAGGGCGAACAGCCACAGCGAGGGGGCGATCGCGGCCACCATCTCCAGCGTGCCGAAGGCGATCGCACCCACCACCAGCACCCGCATCTTGGCGGTGCCGCGCCGGGCCGCGAGCAGGGCGCCGACCAGCGAGCCGACCGCCATCAGCGTGTTGAAGAGGCTGTAGGAGCCGGCGCCCGCGTGGAAGACGTCGTCGGCGAAGGCCGAGAGGTAGACGGGGAAGTTGAAGCCGAAGGTGGAGACGAAGCCGACCAGGACGATGGTCCAGATCAGGTCGGGCCGCCCGGCCACGTAGTGCAGGCCCTCCCGCAGCTGCCCCTTGCCGCGCGGGGCGCGCTCGACGACGTGCAGCTCACGCGAGCGCATCAGCATCAGGCCGACGAGCGGGGCGATGAAGGACAGGCCGTTGAAGAGGAACGCCCAGCCGGTGCCGACGCCGGTGATCATGACGCCCGCGACCGCGGGGCCGACCAGCCGGGCCGACTGGAAGTTCGCGGAGTTCATGCTGACCGCGTTCTGGAGCTGGTCGGGGCCGACCATCTCGGAGACGAAGGTCTGCCGGGCCGGGTTGTCGACGACGGTCGCGAGACCCACGGCGAACGCGGCGAGGTAGACGTGCCAGACCTGGACCTGGCCGGTCAGGGTGAGGACGGCGAGCGCGATACCGGTGGCGCCCATCGCGGACTGCGTGAACAGCAGCGCGCGGCGCTTGGGCAGCCGGTCGACGAGGACACCGCCGTAGAGGCCGAAGAGCAGCATCGGCAGGAACTGAAGGGCGGTCGTGACGCCGACGGCGGTGGCGGAGCCGGTGAGGCTGAGCACCAGCCAGTCCTGGGCGATGCGCTGCATCCAGGTGCCGATGTTGGAGACGACCTGGCCGACGAAGAACAGGCGGTAGTTCCTGACCTTCAACGAGCTGAACATCGAGGACTTGCGGGTCCGGGGGGCGGGTGGGGTGTCGGGGGTGGTCGGTGCGGGTGCGGAGTCTGCTCCGGGTCCCGTACTCAAAGTGCGTTCGCCTCCTCTTTACGGCTTACAGGTGTGCGAGCTTCTCCAGCACGGGGGCGGCTTCGCGCAGTTTCGCCCACTCGTCCTCGTCGAGGCCGTCGACCAGGGTGGCCAGGAAGGCGTTCCGCTTGGCGCGGGACTCCGCGAGCATGGCCTCGGCCTGCTCGGTCTTGGTGACGACCTTCTGGCGCCGGTCCTCGGGGTGCGGCTCCAGCCGGACGAGTCCCTTGGCCTCCAGCAGTGCCACGATGCGGGTCATCGACGGCGGCTGGACGTGTTCCTTGCGGGCGAGCTCGCCCGGGGTGGCCTTGCCGCAGATCGAGAGGGTGCCCAGCACCGACATCTCGGTGGGGCTCAGCGACTCGTCGACCCGCTGGTGCTTGAGCCGACGGGACAGTCGCATCACGGCGGAGCGAAGAGCGTTCACGGCGGCAGCGTCGTCGCCATGGGTGAGGTCCGGCATCTCTTTAGCGTAACTCATTACTCTGGCTAAACAAGCTGGCGTGCGCGAGGATTCCCGTGACTCCGGCCACGGAAACCCGATCTTCACCCGTACGAGTGAGTCGACAGCGGAAAGTGAACGCCGCTCCCCGTCGGCGGCGACCCTCGTGCCATGGGGACCAGTGTGCTCAGCCTGCGGATAGACGGGGAGCTGCTCGACCGGCTCCGGGACCGTGCGGCCAAAAGGGGAATGAGCGTCCAGGACTATGTGATCCGGACGCTCATTCGAGACGACTTCGACGAGCGGTTCCAGACCGCCGTCGACGAGACCGAGAAGTTCTACGGGGTGACGTGAGAGCCGGTGATGCGAGAGCCGGTGACGTGAGGGCCGGTCACGTCAGGCCCAGCGCCGGCATCAGGTAGTAGAAGCCGAAGACCGCGGCCACGACATACATCGGAACCGGCACCTCCCGGCCCCGTCCGGCCGCCAGGCGCAGCACCACGAAGGTGATGAAGCCCATGCCGATGCCGTTGGTGATCGAGTAGGTGAACGGCATCATCACCATGGTGACGAAGGCCGGGATCGCGATGGTCCAGTCGGCCCAGTCGATGTCCGTGACCGAGTTCGCCAGGATCATGAAGCCCACCGCGAGCAGCGCGGGGGTCGCGGCCTGGGACGGGACCATGGTGGCGATCGGCGTCAGGAAGAGGGCCACGGCGAACAGACCGCCGGTGACCACGTTCGCGAGGCCCGTGCGGGCGCCCTCACCGACACCGGCCGTGGACTCGACGAAGGCCGTCGTCGCCGACGACGAGCTCGCACCGCCCGCCGCGACCGCGAGACCGTCCACGAACAGCACCTTGTTGATGCCGGGCATCTGACCCTGGGCGTCGGTGAGCTTGGCCTCGTCGGAGACGCCCATGATCGTGCCCATCGCGTCGAAGAAGCACGACAGCAGGACCGTGAAGACGAACAGGATGCCGGTCAGCACGCCCACGTGGGAGAAGCCGCCGAAGAGGCTGACCTTGCCGATCAGGCCGAAGTCGGGGGTGGCGACCGGGTTGCCGGGCCACTTCGGGGTCGTCAGGCCCCAGCTCGGCACCTTGGCGACGGCCTCGATGATCACCGCGAGGACCGTCATCGTGACGATCGAGATGAGGATCGCGCCGGAGACCTTGCGGACGATCAGCGCCAGGGTCAGCAGGACGCCCAGGATGAAGACCAGCACCGGCCAGCCGTTGAGGTGGCCGTCGGCGCCGAGCTGGAGCGGGACGGTGGTCTGGGCGGCGTCCGGGATGCGGGTGACGAAGCCGGAGTCCACGAGCCCGATCAGCATGATGAACAGGCCGATACCGATGGAGATCGCCTTGCGCAGGCCGAAGGGCACCGCGTTCATCACGCGCTCACGCAGACCGGTGGCGACCAGGAGCATCACGATGAAGCCCGCGAGGACCACCATGCCCATCGCGTCCGGCCAGGACATGCGGGGCGCGAGCTGGAGCGCGACGACGGAGTTCACGCCGAGGCCGGCGGCCAGCGCGATCGGGACGTTGCCGATCACGCCCATGAGGAGCGTGGTGAAGGCGGCAGTCACGGCGGTCGCGGTGACCAGCTGGCCGTTGTCCAGCTGGTGGCCGTACATGTCCTTGGCGCTGCCGAGGATGATCGGGTTCAGCACGATGATGTAGGCCATCGCGAAGAACGTGGCGAAGCCGCCCCGGATCTCCCGCGGCAGGGTGCTGCCCCGTTCGGAGATCCTGAAGTAGCGGTCGAGGGCGGTCGGCATTGGATGTTCCTACGAGCAGAAGTGGACAGACACAAACCGTTTCAGTATGAACGTATGAGGTCGGTGGGGCCATCTCCGCGCGTAGATGTGATCGCCTCGTAAGCTGTCCCCATGGCCAAATGGACACCCACGCACGAGGCACCGGAGCCCCTGGAAGGCCCCGTGGTCGCCACCATCACCGGCGGCACGATCCTGTGGTTCGTCCTCTTCCTGGTCCAGCTCCCCTTCTACGGCTGGTTCGACGACCACGGTCACACCTGGTGGCTGTGGACCTGCCTGGCCGGGGGCGGGCTCGGGCTCTACGGGATCTACTTCGTGCGCAGGAGGGACGCGGCGATCAAGCGGGCGGCGGCCGCCGACCCTGCTGCCGAGTGACGAGCGTCCCCTAGTACCAGGGGATCATCCGCACGGCCCGGTCTCCTCCCCAGGTCGGAACTTCCGGGCACTCGCCGGGTGAAGCCGCAAAACCGCACGTACCGTCGAATGCATGACGCACATCGACGCGGGCGCCGAACTCGACGCCACGACGGCCCGTTCCGTCCCGGTCACCGGTCTGACCGCGGCCGAGGTGGCCGAGCGGGTGGCGCGGGGGCAGGTCAACGACGTGCCGGTGCGCAGCAGCCGGTCCCTGGCGGAGATCGTCCGGGCGAACGTCTTCACCCGGTTCAACGCGATCATCGGTGTGCTCTGGCTGATCATGATGGCCGTGGCGCCCTTCCAGGACAGCCTGTTCGGGTACGTCATCCTCGCCAACACCGGGATCGGCATCATCCAGGAGTGGCGGGCCAAGAAGACCCTCGACTCGCTCGCGGTGATCGGGGAGGCGCGGCCGACGGTACGGCGGGACGGAACCGCGTCCGAGGTCAGCACCTCCGACATCGTCCTGGACGACCTCATCGAGATCGGGCCCGGCGACAAGGCCGTGGTCGACGGGAGGGTCGTCGAGGCCGACGGGCTGGAGATCGACGAGTCGCTGCTGACCGGTGAGGCCGACCCGGTGGTGAAGCGGCCCGGCGACCAGGTGATGTCCGGGAGCTTCGTGGTCGCCGGCGGCGGCGCCTTCCAGGCCACCCGGGTGGGCCGCGA
This sequence comes from Streptomyces sp. NPDC057253, assembly GCF_042669125.1. NCBI lineage: Bacteria > Bacillati > Actinomycetota > Actinomycetes > Kitasatosporales > Streptomycetaceae > Streptomyces > Streptomyces sp. NPDC057253. The sequence continues at coordinate 17,829 of NZ_JBHUXV010000067.1, forward strand.
GGCGTACGCCGCCCAGCTCGCCGAGGAGGCCTCCCGGTTCACCCTGGTCCACTCCGAGCTGCGCTCGGGCATCTCCACGATCCTCAAGTACGTGACGTGGATGATGGTCCCGACCGCGATCGGCCTGGTCATCAGCCAGTTGTTCGTGAAGGACAACGACCTCAAGGACTCCATCGCGCGTACGGTCGGCGGGATCGTGCCGATGGTCCCGGAGGGACTGGTGCTGCTGACCTCGGTCGCCTTCGCGATCGGCGTCATCCGGCTTGGCCGGAAACAGGTCCTCGTCCAGGAACTCCCGGCCATCGAGGGCCTCGCCCGCGTCGACACGGTCTGCCTCGACAAGACGGGCACCCTCACCGAGGGCGGCATGGACGTGAGCGAGGTCAGGCCGCTCCAGGGGGCCGACGCGTCGTACGTACGGAAAGTGCTGGGCGCCCTCGGGGAGTCCGACCCGCGGCCCAACGCCTCCCTCCAGGCGATCATCGACGTCTACCCGGACGTCGAGGAGTGGCGGTGCACCGAGTCGCTCCCCTTCTCCTCCGCCCGCAAGTACAGCGGGGCCTCCTTCAGCGAGGGCGACGGCGAGTCCAGTACGTGGCTGCTGGGGGCGCCTGACGTGCTGCTGGCCGCGGACGACCCGGCCCTCGCCGAGACCGAGCGGCTCAACGAACAGGGCCTGAGGGTGCTGTTGCTGGCGCGGGCCGTCCGGGACCTAGACGATCCCGAGGTCGCCCGGGGAGCGCGGCCGACCGCCCTGGTCGTCCTGGAGCAGCGGTTGCGGCCCGACGCGGCCGACACCCTGCGCTACTTCGCCGAGCAGGACGTCCGGGCCAAGGTCATCTCCGGGGACAACGCGGTGTCGGTCGGGGCGGTGGCGGCCAAGCTCGGCCTCGACGGCAGCACGGTGGACGCGCGCCGGCTGCCCGCCGAGCGGGACGGGATGGCGCGGGCGCTCGACGAGGGCACGGTGTTCGGGCGGGTCACCCCGCAGCAGAAGCGGGACATGGTGGGGGCGCTCCAGTCCCGCGGGCACACCGTCGCGATGACCGGTGACGGGGTCAACGACGTGCTCGCGCTCAAGGACGCCGACATCGGGGTGTCCATGGGCTCCGGGTCCGAGGCCACGCGGGCGGTCGCGCAGATCGTGCTGCTGGACAACAGCTTCGCGACGCTGCCCTCGGTGGTCGCCGAGGGGCGGCGGGTCATCGGCAACATCACCCGGGTCGCGACCCTGTTCCTGGTGAAGACCGTGTACTCGGTGCTGCTGGCGATCTTCGTGGTGTGCTGGCAGGTCGAGTACCCCTTCCTGCCCCGGCACCTGACCCTGCTGTCCACGCTGACGATCGGCGTCCCGGCCTTCTTCCTCGCCCTCGCGCCCAACAAGGAACGCGCGAAACCGCACTTCGTGCGGCGGGTGATGCGGTACTCGGTCCCGGGCGGGGTGGTGGCGGCGATCGCGACCTTCGTGACGTACCTGATCGCCCGCCACCACTACACGGGCGAGGGCGCGTTGGACGCGGAGACCAGCGCGGCCACCCTGACGCTGTTCCTGATCTCGATGTGGGTCCTCGCGATCATCGCGCGGCCGTACACGTGGTGGCGCGTCGCGCTGGTCGCGGCGATGGGCCTCGGCTTCGTGCTGGTCCTCGCCGTGCCGTGGCTCCAGCACTTCTTCGCGCTGAAGCTGGTGGGGGTGACGATGCCGTGGATCGCGGTGGGCATCTCGGTGGTGGCGGCGGCCGTCCTGGAGCTCCTGTGGAGGGTGGTCGACCGCCGCGGGGCCGCTTAGCGCTGGGCTTCGGCCGGGACGGGTCCGCTGTGTGTCGTCCGCGGCGCCGTCGTGGCTTGTCGCGCAGTTCCCCGCGCCCCTGAGGGGCGCGGTTTTACCGGACGTCGATGTAATCGGCCGCCGAGTTCACTGCCGACGTGGTCGTCGTACCTGCGAAGGTGTAGCGGAAGTAACCGTCCACCGTGGCCTTCACCGTGGTCTTCAGGGCGCCCGTGGTGGACGTCTTGATGGTCTTCACGGTGCTCCAGGTGGTCGCGCCCTTCTTCTTGAACTGGAGCTTCACGGGCTGGGTGGAGTAGCCCGCGTACTTGTTGGTGTCCCAGTTGGCGCGGGAGAGCTTGCCGGTGACCGTGATGGTCCTGCCCTTCTTCACCGGCTCCGGGGAGGCGTCGGTGGTGAGGGTGGCCTTGCGCTGGAGGTGGGTGGAGCCGAGGCCGCCCTGCCAGGTGATTCCGCTGTCGGCGTTGACCGCGAGGGCGCCCAGCTTCCAGGTGCCCGCCTCGCTGCTGAACAGGTCGAGGTCCTGGTCCGAGGACTTCGGGCGGAACTGGATCTTCGCCGAGCACTTGAGGACGGTCGAGGAGGACACCGTGCAGGTGCCGGGGCCGTCACCGGCGAGCAGGTCGTCGGAGTTCTCGCCGAGCGTGGCGCCGCGGTAGAGGACCGGCCCGGTCTGGATGGAGTTCGGGTCCAGGTCCGCGGGCTTGGTCACGGTGTACGTCGCGGAGACGGTGACCTGGGCCGTGGAGCCGACCACGATGTTCTTGCCGTTGTTGACCTTCAGCTGGGAGAAGGTGACGGCGGGCCCGGCCGGGTCGGCGGCCTGGGCGGCCGGGACGGCGAGGGCGGAGAGGGCCACGGCGCCGGAGGCGGCGAGGACGAGGGCGCGTATGCGCATGTGCGTTCCCCATGAGAAAAGAAGGATCTCGGAGTCTGGTGACTCACACAGGAGACCGACGACTCATGAGGCGGGTTGTACGCGTGGGGCGTGATTTTGTCCGCACATGCGCAACGCTTTACTTCGAACAGACTTACCTGGCGTCTTCGGCTTACTTGACGTCGATGAAGTCACCCGCGGCGTTGACCGCGGGAGTGGTGGAGGTGCCCGCGTAGCTCCAGCGGTAGAACCCGTCGACCGTGGCCTTGACCGTGGTCTTCAGGTCCCCCTTGGTGTTGGTCTTGACGGTCTTCACGGTGGTGTAGGTGTTCGAGTTCTTCTTACGGAACTGAAGCTTCACCGGCTGGGTCGAGTACCCGGCGTACTTCCTGGTCTCCCAGTTGGCGCGCGTGAGCTTGCCGGTGACGGTGATGGTCTTCCCCTTCTTCACCGGCTCGGGGGCGGCGTTGGCGGTGAGCTTGGAGAGGCGCTGGACCCGGTGCGTGCCGTAGTAGTCGTTCCAGTACATGGAGCCGACCTCGTCGTTGGCGATGACGGCCGCCGTGACGTGCCAGGTGCTGGCCAGCGTGTTCATGTACAGGTCCCTGCCCGGGGCGGCCTCGATGGTGAGCTTGCAGGTCGAGGTCGTGGTGTTGACCGCGGTGCAGGTGGCGTTCTGCTCGTTCGGCGGGAGGTAGCCGTCGATGTTGTCGATGTCCTTGCCGTGCCACAGGTCGATGTAGGCGTCCTGGATGCCGGCGGGGTGGCTGGCCGTCAGGGAGACGGTGAAGGTCTTGGCGGCGGTGGTGCCGAGGACGAGGTCCTTGCCACCGTTGACCGTCACCTTGGAGACGACCGGCAGCTCGTCCGCCGCGACGGCGGTGCTCATCGCCGACCGGGAGACGCCGAAGCGCTCGGCGGCGGTGGTCTTGTGGATACCTCCGTCGGCGGCCTGCACGGCCGGCACGGCGAGGGCGGAAAGGGCCAGGGCGCCGGTGACGGCGGCCACGGTGGCTCGTATACGCATGTGTTCCCCACGTGAGGTCAGTGAGTCTGAGTGGCTCACGTGGTGAGATAAAGAAGTGGGGTGAAAGGTTGCACGACTGGTAAGAGTTGTGTGTGAAGCTTTTCGTAGAAGTCTGCCGGTACCCGAAGGTCGGCGAGTTCCTCGACTCGGCCGTCGATGTCACCGCGGCCGGTGTGGACGCTCTCGCGGACCTCGTGGGGATTCCGGCGGCCGAGTGGGTCGGCGTGGTGCCGCTGACGCAGGACCACGCCGAGCGTGTCCGGGAGTTGACCGGGATCACGCTCGACCTGGCGAACTACGACTACTTCCTGGAGCCCAGCGCCGGCTGAGCCGTTCAGTCGAACCAGCGGTCCCTAGCCAGTTCCTCCGTGCGGGTCGGGTCCTCCAGGAGGGCTGCCACCTCGAAGCGGCGGGGCCACTGGCGGGACGCCCAGGCCAGGCCCGCTGCCACGCCCTCCAGGGTGGACGCGTGCAGGACGCCGTCGTTGGTGAGGCGCCAGTCGATCTCGACGCCGTCGACGACGAGTTCCTCGTGCTCGACGTAGGTGGCCGGGGTGCTCGCGCCCAGCAGCACCCGTACCGACTCCGGGACCTCGTGTTCCGTGCCCTCGGAGTCGACCGATCCCGTCACTGACTCGCTCAGGCGGCGGACCTGGAAGAGTTCGGCCAACTCCGCCGCCCGGGACGGGCGTACCGGCAGCAGGGGCACCCCCTCCGTGAAGGGGAGCAGGTCCGGGGAGTCGACGACCACCGCGTCCGCCGCGTCCACGACCTCGACCCGGCCGTCGGTCACCGCCCGCAACTCGTCGGGGAGGGTGACCTGTTCGGGGTCGAGGTCCGCCAACGCGCTGTAGAGCGCGTGCAGTTGGGCTCCGGTGACCGGGCGGGACGGGTCGGCCAGGCGGTCGAGGAGTTCCGCCGCCCCGCCGGGCTCCTCCAGCAGCGCGGCCACCGACGTCCGGACCCCGAGCGCCCGCAGAACTTGCTCGTCGTCGAACCCGGTCGCGTCGGCCTCGTCGTACAGTCCGCGCAGGAGCGGGTCACCGCCCGACGCCAGCAGACCGGCCGGGCGGCGGCCGTCGAGCACCGGGTTCCCGCGCAGCCACCAGGCGGTGTACGGCCGTACGACCTCGTGCGTGCCGTCCGGAAGGAGGATGCGGACCTGCTGGGTGAGCGCGTCCCGGAGCGGGGGCTGGGCCAGCAGGGCCAGGGCCTCGGGCCACTTGTCCTCGTCGACCAGGTCCAGATCCCGTACGGCGATCAGCTCGGTGGCGACCGGCGGCACCGGGGAGTCCGGGAACCGGTCGAGGATGTCCTCGCACCACACGTCCACGGCGTCGAGCAGCCCGGCGTCGTCCGGCTCGGCGAAGTCGCCCTCGCGGGGCTCCAGTTCGTCCGGGTCGAGGACCACGTCGGCGGCGCGGACCAGCGCGAAGTCGGCGAGCACCCCGCAGGCGGCCAGGGGCTGTTCGCCCCACTTCTCAGCCAACTCGGCGTCCACGAAGGCGAGTTCGCCCTCGCGCATGACCCGGGCGAACGGGCTGCCGGGGAGCACGAGTTCACCGGCCGGGGCCGGCTCCCCCTCCTCGTCGGGCAGGGCCAGCGCGCCCAGCCACGGCTCGTCGCCGGGCTCCAGACCCGCGTCCCGGACCAGCGCGAGCACGGTGTCGGCCAGTTCCTCGGCGTCCGGGGTGTCCTCCTCCCAGCTCACACCCCCGTCATCGTCCAGGGAGGCGGCCACCGCGGCCCGCACCTGGGGCGTGGTGAGCACCGCGCGCGGAGTCGCGGGCAGCGCGCCCAGCTTCTCCAGGAGCGGGTGCGCGGCGCTCGGGTGGGCGACCTTGAGGCCGAGCCGGGCGAGGATCTCCGGGTCGATCAGGGGCCCGTCCGACGTGGGCAGCAGCACCTGCCGGGGCCCGATGGTCGTACGGCCGTCGGCGAGCGGCACGGGAAGGCCGGAGAGCCGGTCGGGGTCGACGCCCGCGAGGCTGTCGTAGAGCCGCTGCCACCACTCCGGCTCCTTCTCCAGACCCGCCAGCCGGTCCACGGCGTCGGTGAGCGGAATCCGCGCCACGCCCAACGTCCGCAGTTCCACGCGTCGTTCGAGGCCGGCGGGCAGCAGGGTGGGCAGCACCTCGGCGAGCACCCGCACGGTGTCGGCGCCGGCGCCCTCGGCGACCTCGGCCTCCCGCGGGCGCAGCGTCTCCGGGAGGTCGTCGGTGGGTTCGAGCGCGGGCGGCAGGAAGGAGGTCCTCGGCAGCCGCTCCAGGATCGCCTGGCGCAGGGCGCCGTCCAGTTCGCCCTTGCCGAGCGGTCCGGGCACGAGGCCGATGATGCCCTCGCCCACCGGCCGCCAGCCGGCGAGGAGTTCGGTGTAGGTGTCGGCCGCGCGCTGCACGAGGAAGTCGGTGAGCGCTCCGGGTGCGGTGTGCCGGCGGGTGGGGTCCAGCGGGAACGACCCGATGAGCAGCGCGGGCACGCCGAGCGGCTCGTCGCTGGGGGTCGGGGCGTGCACGACGGGGCTGGTGCGGGGGTGCGCGGGGGCGCCCTCGGCGTCGGCGGGCACGGCCCAGGTGAGCGCCCAGTGCGGCCGCAGCCGCTCCTCGACGGGACGGTCGGCGAGCAGTTCGGGGGTGAGCGGCCCGTGCGCGGACGCGGTGCGCCACCGGGTCGTACCGTCGCGGGAGTCCTCTACGACGGTGAAGACGCCGTCGGTGCGGCGGCTGAGGGTGCGGGTGGTGTCCGTCTCGATCACCACCTCCTCCAGACCGGGGAGGGCGAGCAGGAGGGCGTCGTCGACGGCGTCGAGGAGGCGCTCGGCGAGGTCCGCGGCGGCGGCGTCGCGCAGCGGCAGGATGACGACGGTGTCGTAGGGGTCGGGCGCGGTGCCCTCGGCGGCGAACGGCAGCCGCAGCAGCGGGACATGGCCGTCGCGGCGGCGGATCTCGTCGCCGAGGCCGGGGCTGTGGCGGGCGGTGTCGGCGGCGTGGTCGCGGGCCTCGGCCAGCGACCAGCGGACCCCGCCGTGCCGGCCGACGACGGCGGGCTCGTCGGTGACGGCGAGCACGGCGGCGAAGCCGACGCCGAAGCGGCCGACGGAGCCGATCGCCCCGTCCGTCGCGTCCGATCCGCTCCGCGGCTCGCGCTTGGCGGAGGCGCGCAGGGTGGAGAGGGACTCGACGCCGGCCGCGTCCAGCGGGGCACCGGTGTTGGCGGCGAAGAGCACGCCCTCGCGGAGGGTGAGCCGGAGCCTGCCGGGGACGCCCGCCCGGGCCGCCGCGTCGGCCGCGTTCTGCGCGAGCTCGACGACCAGTCGGTCCCGGTACCCGCCGAGGACGAGGTCCTCCTCGGCGTTGGCGTCCTCCCTGAACCGGGCGGGACTGGTGGCCCAGGCGTCCAGCACACCTCGCCTGAGCCGGGCGGTCCCGAACGGGTCGGCACCCTCGGCAGCGGGCCGCACGAACTTGCTCACGTTGACTCTCCTCATCGGCGTGACGTCGAAGGTACCGCGAGGAGGGGAGGGCGTAACTCGGGGAGGCTTCGCGACGGCGAAGCGGCGCGGAGAGGCGGGACGCGGGAGGCGCGGGCAGTCCTGTCCGCCGGAGACCGGGGCACCAAGCTCCGGCAGCTGGGAACCGGATCCGCGCGAGCGGCGAAGTACCGGTGAAAGCCCGAGCTTCAGCCGCAGCGCGACGAAAGGAGCCCCGATGACCGTGGAACCGGGCGTCGAAGTGGGGCAGGACAGCGACGCCTCGGTGATCGAACGGTCGTGGGACGAGCCCGAGGCGTTCTCCGTGCTCTTCGACCGCCACGCCGACTCCGTGCACCGGTACGCGGCCCGCCGACTCGGTACGGAAGCCGCCGAGGACGTGATGGCGGAGACCTTCACCACCGCGTTCCAGCAGCGCTTCCGGTACCGCACGGAGTCGGCGGACGCCCGCCCCTGGCTGTTCGGCATAGCGACCAACCTCATCGGCCGGCACCGGCGTGCCGAGGCCCGGCGTCTGAAGGCGCTGGGCAGGCTGCCCGTCGTCGCGGCCGGCGGAACGGCCGACGAGACGGTCGCGGACCAGGTGGCCGCACGGGTCAGCGCCCAGGCGGTCCGCGGTGAACTCGCCGGTGCCCTCGCCCGGTTGCCCGCCCGGCACCGGGACGTGCTGCTGCTCGTCGCCTGGGCCGAGCTCGGCTACGAGGAGGTCGCGGCCGCCCTCGGCGTGCCGGTGGGGACGGTCCGGTCACGGCTGCACAGGGCCCGCAGAAAAGTTCGTGAGGCATTGGGCGGATCCGATCCGACCGCTCTTCGAGAGGAATCCGACGATGAATGAGCTCGAACTCCTGCGGGAGTGGGACGCGGACGCACCCCCGCTCACGGACGCCGCCCGCGCCCGCGCCCGCCTCCGTCTCCACCAGGCCATGCGGGCACCCGCCGCCACCGCCGTACCGGGCGTCGGCCGCCGTCCGCTGCTGCGGGTCGCCGTGGCCGGCGTCGCCGCGGCGGCGGTCACCACGACGTTGCTGGTCGCCCAGGACTCGGGGACCGAACCCCGCACCCGCACGGTCAGCGCGACCACCGTGCTGCGGGGGGCGGCCGCCGAGGCCCTGCGCACCGAGAAGCCGCTCGCACCGCGCGACGACCAGTTCATCTACACGAAGGAGGTCATCGAGCGCAGGCCGGTCTCCGGCGGCCCCGTGAAGAAGTGGGTCGACGAGAGCTGGAGCTCGGTCGACGGGTCGAAGAAGGGCTACGTCAGCGAGCTGGGCCACAAGCAGTGGGTGCCGAAGTTCAAGCCGGGGCAGAGCACCTGGCCGCCGTCCAAGTGGTCCGAGCTGAAGGAACTGCCCACCGACCCGCGGAAACTGACGGCCACCCTGCGCGACATGGGCGGCAAGCCGGACTACGGCCGGCCGACCACGGCCGACGAGTGGCCGATGGTCCAGATCTTCCTCTCCGGACTGCTCCGCCACTCCGTCCTGCCCAAGGGGCTGCGCTCCGCGGCGTTCGAGGCGCTCGCCACCGCCCCCGGCGTCAAGGTGCTGCCGGGCCGGACCGAGTTCAACGGCCACACGGCCATCGGCGTCCAGTACGTCGTCGGCCCGCCCGGCACCTCCTGGAAGGACGGCGGGCGAACGCTGCTCTTCGACGCGAAGACGTACCAGTACCTGGGGCTGCGTGAGCGGGCCACGACGAAGCAGGGGACCAAGGTCTACGACCAGTCGCAGTACGTGGTCGCCGCCGGCGTCGTGGACCGCGTGTTCCAGCGCCCCTGAGCCGAGAACCCTACGAGTGGCCCAGTTCCGCCGACGCCTCGTCCGCGGTCTCCGGTACCGAGCCGGAGTCGCGGGACGGGCGCAGGGGGAAGGGGTCCACCCGGGTCTCGTCGATCACCGGCGGCGCCGGCTGGGGCGGCTTCGGCATGACCGCGGCCTCCGAGTGGCCACCGCAGCCGTAGGACAGGGAGACCACGCGGCCGTCCGCCGGGGCGAACTCGTTGGCGCACAGACCGAAGGCCTGGCCCAGGGAGCCGCCCAGCGGGACCAGGAAGCCGCAGCTGACACAGGGCGCCGGGGCCGCCTGGGCCATCGGGGTCTTCGCGCCGAAGGACTCCTCCCAGCGGTCGGCGGCGACATGGAGGCCGTAGCGCGACAGGACCCGGGCCCGGCGCATGCCGAGTTCCTCGGCGACCGCGGCGATCGAGCCGCGGGACGGCGCCACCGGGAGGTTGGAGGGCGTGCCCGCGGTGAGCTCCGCGTCCTCCGCCTCGACCAGTTCGGCCATCTCCTCGGAGACGGGCGCGCTCGGCAGCGGCTCGTCCTCGCCGGTGTAGCCGGGTTCGAGGCGCAGGTCCTCGGCGTCGGTGGGCAGCAGGTCGCCGGGGCCCATGTCGCCGGGACGCAGACGTTCGCTCCAGGGCACCCACTCGGGGGCGAGGAGCGCGTCCGGGCCGGGCAGCAGGACGACCTCGTCCAGGGTGACGATCTTCGCGCGGGAGGCGCGCGCCACCGTCACGGCCCAGCGCCAGCCGCGGTAGCCGAGCTCCTTGCACTCGAAGAAGTGCGTGACGACACGATCGCCCTCGGAGACCAGGCCCGCGTGCTCACCCACCACCCCGGGCGCGGCGGCCTCCTCGGCGGCGGCGCGGGCGAGGTCGACGGCCTCGGCGCACTGGCGGTCGGGGGTGCGGCTTCGCGTTGTCGCTGCGCTCACAGGTATCGCTTCTCTCCTACGCCGTCACTCGGGTGCGCCGGCCTGAAGGCGGTGGGTGCGGACGGAGCGGACCGAAGGGCCGCGTCGACGTCCGCGCCCGATCGCGCTCGGGCGCACCTGCTCCCATCCATTCTGCGGGATGTCAGAGAGGCGCGCGGCCGAGAACGTTCGCCACGGCGCGCTACGCACGCTACCTGTTCGTCGCCGCTCGGCCTACACCGACGTGATGGTTCGTTGCTCCCGGAGAGGCTCGGGAGGGGCTCAGAAGCGGATCAGGAGGGTCTCGGGAGGCGCTTCATATGCGTTCATACGCGCGGTAACCGCACTACTCACAGCTTTCTCGGGGCACTATGACGGGGTGGCAGGCACGAGGACACCCCAGGGAGCCACCGGCATCGGTGGCGGGTCGGGCCGGATGACCGGATCCGTCCGTGCCGTCGGCCGTGCCCTGCACCTCCCGTTCACCGGTACGGCCCGCGGGATCCGCAAGGCGACCCACGCGCACGGCGCGGGCGAGTCCGGCCTCGGCAAGCTGATCGAGCTGCACGCCGTCAACGGCGCGGGGGACGTGATGATCACCGTCGCGCTCGCCTCGACGGTGTTCTTCTCCGTGCCGACCGACGAGGCCCGCGGGCGCGTCGCGCTCTACCTCGCCATCACCATGGCGCCCTTCACGGTCCTCGCCCCGGTGATCGGCCCGCTCCTGGACCGCCTGCCGCACGGCCGCCGCGCGGCCATGGCGGGCGCGATGCTGGCCCGTGCCCTGCTCGCGCTGATCATCTCCGGGGCGGTCGCCACCGGCAGCCTGGAGCTGTATCCGGCAGCCCTCGGCGTACTGGTGGCCTCGAAGGCGTACGGCGTCGTCAGAAGCGCGGTCGTGCCCCGTCTGCTCCCGCCCCACTTCTCCCTCGTCAAGGCCAACTCCCGCGTCACCCTCGGCGGTCTCCTCGCGACCGGCATCGCGGCGCCCGTCGGCGCGGGGCTCCAGGCCATCGGACCGCGCTGGCCGCTCTACGGCGCCTTCGTGATCTTCATCGCCGGCATGTTCCTGTCGTTCTCGCTGCCCCCGAAGGTCGACTCGGCCAAGGGCGAGGACGTGGCGCTGCTCGCAGCCGACGAGGCCCATCTGCACGGCCCGCACCTCAAGCCGGTCAAGCGGCCCGGGCTGCGCACGGTCGGCACCGCCGTCACCCACGCCCTCGGTGCGAACGCCGCCCTGCGCTGGCTCTCCGGCTTCCTCACCTTCTTCCTCGCCTTCCTGCTGCGCGAGCATCCGCTGACCGGCGAGAGCGCGGCGGTGTCCCTGGGCCTGGTGGCGGTGTCGGCGGGGGCGGGCAACGCGCTCGGTACGGCGGTCGGGGCGTGGCTGAAGTCGAGGGCGCCGGAGATCATCATCGTGACGGTGGTGGCCATCGTGCTGGGCGCGGCGATCACCGCGGCGATCTTCTTCGGGGCGTTCCTGGTGGCCTGTCTGGCGGCCGTCGCCGGCTTCGCGCAGGCCCTGTCCAAGCTGTCCCTGGACGCGCTGATCCAGCGGGACGTGCCGGAACTGGTCCGCACCTCCGCCTTCGCCCGCTCCGAGACCCTGCTCCAGGTGTCGTGGGTGTTCGGCGGCGCGGTCGGCATCGTGATGCCACTGAACGGCTATCTCGGGCTCTCGGTGGCCGCCGCGGTGGTCGCCGCGGGCTGGCTGGCCACCGCGAAGGGGCTGATCGCCTCGGCGCGGCACGGCGGCGCGCCCCGGGCGCGGGTGGCGTAACGAACAGGGCTCGCCGCACCCCGCATAGAGGGACCGCTGTACCCGCCCGATAGCCTTCCGCCATGACCACGCTGCAATCCGTAGTGCGACGCCGCCGCGCCGTCGCCGCCGCCGGCCTCGTTTCCGCCGGACTGCTCGTCCTGTCGGCCTGCGACAAGCCGACGCCGCGCGTCACCGTCACGGTCGGTTCGACCTCGGTGAGCTCCGAGGCCACCTGCTACGACGACGGCAAGGACCTCGGCCAGGCGAAGGCCACCAAGTGCGCCCTGGAGAAGTCCGACGCCAAGACGATCAAGGTCAACCAGAGCGAGACGCTGCGCGTCGGCGTGGACCCCGAGATCGCGGACACCGGCTGGGCGCTGTGGATCAACGGCCAGCAGATGACGTACGCCTACAAGAAGACGTACTACGCCTTCGACGGCGTGGACCTCTTCGCTCAGCAGCAGGGCCAGGCCCCGCAGAAGACGCTGTACATCAGCATCGTCGAGCAGGACAAGACGACCTCGGGCCAGAGCAAGGAACACAAGGGCGTCTGGAACTTCAAGCTGGAGAACGCCGACTACTGATCCGTCGGAGCCGTAGCTGATGCGCATCCTCGTGGCCACCGCGGTCCCGGTCGAACGGGACGCGGTGGCCCCTGCGTTCCAGGGCACCGCGGCCGACGTCCTCGCGGTGGGCGTCGGGCCCGCGCTCGCCGCCGCCGCGACCGCCACCGCGCTCACCCGGGCCGCCCTGGCGGGTTCTCCCTACGGCCTTGTCGTGTCCGCCGGGATCGCCGGGGGGTTCCTGCCCGAGGCGCCGGTCGGGTCGCTGGTCGTCGCCGACGAGATCACCGCGGCCGACCTCGGGGCCGAGACCGCCGCGGGGTTCGTGCCGGTGACCGCCCTGGGGTTCGGGGCCGTCACCCACCGGCCGCCCGCGGCTCTCGTACGGGACGCCGTGGCCGCCACCGGGGCGCGGGCCGGGGCCGTGCTCACCGTCTCCACGGTGACCGGCACGGCCGAGGGCGCGGCGGCCCTGCGCGCCCGCCACCCCAGCGCCCTCGCCGAGGCCATGGAGGGCTTCGGGGTCGCCGAGGCGGCCGGGGTGCACGGGGTGCCGGTGCTGGAGATCCGCGCCGTCTCCAACCCGGTCGGACCCCGCGACCGGACCGCCTGGCGCATCGGCGACGCGCTCACCGCCCTGACGGAGGGGTTCGGGAAGCTGGCGCCCGTACTGGAGAGTTGGAAGCAGCATGACTGAACCGTCGCAGCCCTTGCAGATCGCGTACTCGCCCTGCCCCAACGACACCTTCGTCTTCGACGCCCTCGCGCACGGCCGCGTCCCGGGGGCGCCCGCGCTGGACGTGACCTTCGCGGACATCGACATCACCAACGGCATGGCCGAGCGCGGTGAGTTCGACGTGCTGAAGGTGTCGTACGCCGTGCTGCCGTACGTCCTCGACGAGTACGCGCTGCTGCCGTGCGGGGGTGCGCTGGGCCGGGGCTGCGGGCCGCTGGTGCTCACCCGGGAGGCCGGGGTGGAGCTGACCGGCGGCAGGGTCGCGGTGCCGTCCGAGCGGTCGACGGCGTATCTGCTGTTCCGGCTGTGGGCGGCGGACGTCCTGGCGGGCAAGGTCGGGGAGATCGTGGTGATGCCGTTCCACGAGATCATGCCGGCCGTCCGGGACGGACTGGTCGACGCCGGGCTCGTGATCCATGAGGCCCGGTTCACCTATCAGAACTACGGGCTGCACAAGCTCGCGGACATGGGCGAGCACTGGGAGTCGACGACGGGGCTGCCGATTCCGCTCGGCGCGATCATCGCCAAGCGGTCGCTGGGTACGGAACGGCTGTCGTCGCTCGCCGAGGCCATCCGCGCGTCCGTACGGGCCGCTTGGGACGACCCCGAGGTCTCCCGGCCCTATGTCATGGCGCACGCGCAGGAGATGGATCCCGCCGTCGCCGACCAGCACATCGGCCTGTACGTCAACGAGTTCACCGCGGACCTGGGCGAGGACGGGTACGCCGCCATCCGGGGGCTGTTGACGCGGGCGGCGGCGGAGGGGCTCGTGCCCGCGCTGGGGCCGGACGCGTTGTCGTTCGGCTGACGCGCCGCCGTCGGGGCTATCGGGGGCTCGGCCACCGGGCCAGCGCCATCATGCTCAGGACCTTGCGGATCAGGAAGGCGGCCAGGGGGAGTTCCACGAACACCGCCAGGGCCACCGACCACCACACGTCCGGGGTGCCCAGAGCCAGCGACACGTCGAACCACGCGTCGCAGACCAGCAGGGCACCCGTGGACACGGCCGCCACGACGACCGCCCGGTTGCGGCGCCAGCCGAGAACGGCCGTGGCGGCCATCGCCACCAGGAGCAGGATGTCGAAGCCGACCCAGGTGACCCGCCACTGCCGGACGGTGTAGCCGCTCGGCAGTGTGAAGGCCAGCAGGACCGTCCAGGGGACGAGGCCGACGGCGCAGACGGTCAGCAGCTCCAGGGCGTGGCGCCGCTGTCGTCGGATGCGCTCCCTCATCTCCTCCGAGGGCTCGGCCAGTACCTCGCTCACTACACGTCGAGTTGGTCGGCGACCGCCCGCAGCAGGCCGGCGATCTTCTTGCCCGCCGCCTTGTCGGGGTAGCGGCCGCGCTCCAGCATCGGGGTGATGTTCTCCAGGAGGGTCGTCAGGTCCTGGACGATGGAGGCCAGTTCGTCGGGCTTCTTGCGGGTGGCGGCCGCGACCGAGGGCGTGGGGTCGAGGATGGCGACCGAAAGGGCCTGGTCGCCGCGCTGCCCGGCGACCACTCCGAACTCCACCCGCTGTCCGGGCTTCAGCGTCTCGACTCCGGCGGGGAGGACCGAGGAATGGACGAAGACGTCACCGCCGTCGTCGCGGGAGAGAAAGCCGAAGCCCTTCTCGCTGTTGAACCACTTGACCTTGCCGGTAGGCACGTCTGTCCTCGTCCTCGTACTCGTCGGAAAACTGCTTCTGAAACGGCTCTTGATAGCACTGGGGCGGGTCGTCGGGACCCGCCGGTACCAAGGCTAATGGTCTTCAGGCCGGTGACAAGACGTCGCCCGGTTGTTCCTTCGCGCAGGGAACTACCCTGGTCCGGTGCGTGACAAAACCCAAACGAATTCCGCCGCTCCAGGTGACCGACTGATCCGTACCGGAGCTGTCGTCTTCTTCATCGGTGCCGTGGCCACTCTCGTCACCGTGGCCCCGTTCCTGCTGGGAACGACGCCTTTTCCGACGTACATGTTCGGATTGAGCATGCTCATGGCCGTCGGTTTCGTGGTGGCCGGAGCGGGAGTACTGCAATCGGTCGCGGCCGGAAGGCGTCAGGCGCGGGCCGGAAGGCAGTCCGCACGGTAGTCCGAAAACCAACCCGGGAACTCCGTGAGATCACCGAGGACGACTTCCGCGCCCGCCTCGGTCAGTTCCTCGGCGCTGCACGGCCCGGTCGCCACCGCGACCGACAGCGCCTGCGCGATCCGCGCCCCGCGCACATCGCCGGTGTGGTCGCCGACGTACACGCTCGCGCCGTGCTCGCGCAGCGCCGCGCCCTTCTGCTCGGCCCACAGGTTGCCGATCACCGCGTCCGGCGCGAGGCCGAGATGCTCCATGTGCAGCTCGGCGTTGGGCTGCCACTTGGCGGTCACGACGATCGCCCGTCCGCCGGCCGCCTGTACGGCGTCGATGGCCTCGCGGGCGCCGGGCATCGCCAGGGTGCCGGTGATCGCGTACGACGGGTACAGCTCGCGGTAGAGGTCCGCCATCTCCGCGACCCGGTCGGCCGGGAACCAGTACGCCATCTCCTCGGCCAGCGGCGGCCCGAGCCGCGTGACCACCAGGTCGGCGTCGACGTACGTCCCCGTCCGCTCGGACAGCTCCACCCAGCAGGCGTGGATGCCGGGACGGGAGTCGATGAGCGTCATGTCGAGGTCGAAGCCGACGGTGGGACCGACGGTGGGACCGACGGTGGGACCGGGGGCGGAACCGGCCGTGGGACCGGGGGCGGTCCTGGCGGCGGGGATGCTTGTAGAGGCCATATGGGCCATTGTGCCCGGGGGCTGCCGCGGCCAGACAGCGATTTCTCGGGCGGTACGGCCTCCGGCAGCCGCTCCCGGGCGGTACGGCCTCCGGCAGCCGCTTCCCACGCGCTACAGCCCTCCGACAGCCGCTTCCCACGCGCTACAGCCCTCCGGCAGCCGCTTCCCACGCGCTACAGCCCTCCGACAGCCGCTTCCCACGCGCTACAGCCCTCCGACAGCCGCTTCCCACGCGCTACAGCCCCCCGACAGCCGCTTCCCACGCGCTACAGCCCCCCGGCAGCCGCTTCCCACTCTGCGCCGACCGCCGGCAGCCGTCTCCCGTGTCCTACCGCCTCCGCTGCGAGCGCCACACCAGGAACAGTGCCGATGCCACGGCCGCGCCCCGCACCACCCATGGCCAGGTCTCGGCGACCGCGTCGTTCATGTGGCCCTGCGCGATGGGGTCGCCCCAGCGGCCCTCGTTGCGGCCCCACAGCCAGACCAGGCCCGCGGTGAGGGAGAGGCCGGGCAGGATCACCACGGCCCACCTCGTCTCCGCGTCGGTGAGGCGGCGCGAGGCCCAGGCGATGAGCCAGCCCACGATCAGGACGATCAGGTTGCCGAGCACCGCACCGGCGACGAGGAGGGCGGCGGCGAGCAGCAGGAGGGGGTTGCTCCAGCTTCCCGCTCCCCCGGCACGGGCGAACCGCCGGCGCTTGACCGGGGCCGCCTCGACCACCGGCGCCGCGGCCTTCGCCCTGGGCCGCCACCAGGCCGTACGGGGCTTCGGTGCGGGCACTTCCGCCGCCTGCTCGACGGCGGGCTCGGGCTTCGGCTCCTCCTTCGGCGGCGGGGGCTTCAGCAGCTCCGGGATCTCCACCCCGCCGACGAAGCCCGGCACGCTGTCGCCGACGCCGAAGGGGCTGTCGTCCACCCGCCACCAGTCGGGCTGTGCCGCGGGGTCGCCCAGTTCGTCCAGGCCCGCCAGGTGGGGCCCGTGGGAGACGACCGGGTCGGGGGGCGGCTGGTCGGCGGGGCGCGGCGGGGGCACGATCTTGCGCAGCCCGGTCCGCCGCCGCCCGCCGTCCTCCTGCGACTCCCGGTCCCGCTGCACGGGCATGGAGACGACCGGCGCCTGCGGGGCGGCGGCCGCGGATCCGCCCGCGGCGGTCACCACCTCGTCGGGACTGCCCAGTCGGGCGATGATCCGGCGGACGGCGGCGGGCGAGTCCACCGGGGCCTTGGCGCGCCGGCGGTCGATCTCGTTGCGCAGCTCGGAGACCAGCCGCATACGGGTCGACGACGGCAACTGCCGCTGCTGGGCCACGTCGCCGACGCGGCTCAGATACTCGTAGACGACCTGGTCGCTCTCGATACCCACGAAGTCCCCTCCGGGGCGGGTGCGTTGGATACCCCGTGGGACGAAACTAGCGCAGGTCGGGTCCGGCAGGCCCGTGCGGGGACCGCAGGTCAGCGATATCCGGTCCGCCCCGGTGGGCGCCACTGCCCGGACCGGGCACCCGCTACCGTTGGTCGGATGAGCAACCCGGCCGTACCGCCGCGCTCCCTCGCGGAAGCGCTCCGGGCCAGGGACGACGACTCCCTGGCCGCGCTGCTGCGCGCCCGCCCCGACCTCATCACGCCGGTGCCCACCGACCTGA
The DNA here is from genome assembly GCF_042669125.1 of Streptomyces sp. NPDC057253. Taxonomy (NCBI): domain Bacteria; kingdom Bacillati; phylum Actinomycetota; class Actinomycetes; order Kitasatosporales; family Streptomycetaceae; genus Streptomyces; species Streptomyces sp. NPDC057253. The sequence continues at coordinate 35,159 of NZ_JBHUXV010000067.1, forward strand.
CCCAGCTCGCGACCCGGGCCGGGACGCGCGCGTCGGTGGTGCGGGCGCTGGAGCGGCTCGACCTGTTCGCGCTGCGCACGGCGGAGGCGCTGGCGGTGGCCGCGGACCCGGCGCCGTACGGCGAACTGGAGCGGCTGCTGACCGGTGACGCGGGCGACCCGGCCGTCTCGGCGGCGCTGCCCCGCTCGCTCGGCACCCTGCGCGAACAGGCCCTGGTCTGGGGCGACGACGACCGGCTCCGGCTGGTCCGCACGGCCCGTGAGCTGCTCGCGCCCTCGCCGCAGCATCCGTCGCCGACCGGGCTCGGGCCGACCGTGCAGGAGGCCACGGCCGGGATGTCCCCGGGCCGCATCCAGGACATCGTGACGGCGGCGGGGCTCGGCTCGACGCACGACGCGGTGTCGGCGGTGGCGTCGCTGACGGCCCTGTTCACGGACCGCGAGCGGATGTCGGCGCTGCTGGCCGGACTGCCGGAGGAGTCGCGGGCGGTGCTGTCCCGGCTGGTCTGGGGGCCGCCGTACGGGCAGGTCACCTCGGACCCCGCGGCCCATCTGCGCCGCCTGCTGGACCTGGGGCTGCTGGTGCCGACGGCGCCCGGGACGGTCGTACTCCCGCGGGAGGTGGCCCTGCACCTGCGGGGCGGCCGGGCGCACCGCGAGGTGGAGCCGCTGCCGCCGGCCGTGGAGCCCGCCGCCTCCCACCGTCCACAGGTGGTGGACGCGACGGCGGCCGGCCAGGCGTACACCGCGCTGGCGACCGTGGAGGAGCTGCTGAAGGACTGGGACGAGGGCGGGCCCGCGGTGCTGCGGGCGGGCGGCCTGAGCGTGCGCGACCTCAAGCGCACGGCGGTCGCGCTGGACGTCTCGGAGCCGGTCGCGGCCTTCTGGGTCGAGCTGGCGTACGCGGCGGGCCTCGTGGCCTCCGACGGCGAGGCCGACGAGCGGTACGCCGCGACCCCGGCCCACGACGAGTGGCTGGAGCAGCCGCCGGCCCAGCGCTGGGCCCGGCTGGCACAGGCCTGGCTGACGGCCACCCGGACCTCGGGGCTGGTGGGCGGACGGGACGCGAAGGACCGCACCCTGTCGGCGCTGGGCCCGGGTCTGGACCGCGGCGCGGCGCCGGAGGTACGGCACCGGGTGCTGACGCTGCTGGCGGGGCTGCCGGAGGGGGCGTCGCCGTCGGCCGAGTCGGTGCTCGCCCGGCTGCGCTGGGAGCGGCCGCAGCGCCGGGAGGAGGACCTGCGCTCGCGGCTCGCCGAGTGGACGCTGAAGGAGGCGGAGCTGCTGGGGGTGACGGGGCGGGGGGCGCTGTCAGGACACGGGCGGGCGCTGCTGGGCGCGGCCGCGCGGAGGACGCCGGACGCCGAGCCGCAGCGCGCGCCGAGGACGTCGGACGCGGAGCCGCAGCGCGCACCGAGGACGTCGGGCGCCGAGCCGCAGGGCCCTGGGGACAAGCTCCCGGTGCATCATCGGCCCGTCGCCGTCGCCGAGCCCCTCACCTCCGCCGAACAGGCCGCCGCCTCCGCCGCGGCCGCCCGGCTGCTCGCGCCGCTGCTGCCCGAGCCCCTCGACCACGTCCTGCTCCAGGCCGACCTGACGGCGGTGGCCCCCGGCCCGCTGCGGCGGCCGCTGGCCGATGTGCTGGACGTCCTGGCGGACGTGGAGTCGAAGGGCGGGGCGACGGTCTACCGCTTCACGCCGGGGTCGGTGCGCCGCGCCCTGGACGCCGGGCAGTCCGCCTCCGACCTGCACGCGTTCCTCGCCGCGCACTCGCGCACGCCGGTCCCGCAGCCGCTGACGTACCTGATCGACGACGTGGCCCGACGCCACGGCCACCTTCGCGTGGGCGCCGCCTCGGCGTACGTCCGCTGCGACGACGACGCCCTGCTGAACGAGATCCTCGCCGACAAGCGCGCCGCCGGCCTGCGGCTGCGCCGCCTCGCCCCGACGGTCCTGGCCGCCCGGACCGACCCGGCCTCGCTCCTCGACGGGCTGCGCGCGATGGGCTTCGCCCCGGCCGCCGAGTCCGCCGAGGGCGACGTCCTGATCACCCGCGCCCACGCCCACCGCACTCCGCCCCGCAGCGCCCCCGAACCGGTCCCGGACGGCCCCCCGGTCCCCGACGCGACGCTCCTCGCGGCCGCGATCCGGGCCGTCCGAGCGGGCGACCTCGCCTCCACGGCCCCTCGCAAACCGACCGACCGGCCCCCGCTCGCCGCCGGCGAACTCCCCCGCACCAGCTCCGCCGAGACCCTCGCCACCATGCAGGCCGCCGTCCTCACCGGCGAGTCCCTCTGGATCGGCTACGTCAACGCGGAGGGCACCGCCAGCCAACGCGTCATCGCCCCCGTCCGCGTCGAGGGCGGCTTCGTGACGGCCTACGACCACACGGCGGACGAGGTCCGCACGTATCCGCTGCACCGGATCACGGGGGTGGCGGAGCTGGCGGAGGACTAGAGGGGCGTCAGCACGGGGTGACCGGGGTGTCGGCCGGCAGGCTGAAGTGGGTGCGGGCGGCGGCCTCCAGTGCTGTGGACGACACCGAGTCGTCGAGCGAGGCGGCCGTGACGTGACCGAAGGTGGACGTGATCCACTGCGCGTTGCCCTCGCCGTCGGGTGCCGTCTCCTGGGACACCACCTCGTAGTCCCCGTCCGCCTCCCGCCGCAGCCGCATCACCTGCGGCACCTCGGCCCCGGAGCACTCCACCAGCCGCCCCGCCCGCACCCCGTACTCCACGCACAACGTGCTGACACCGGCCCGCACGAGACCGTCCCGCTCGGCGAGATCGACCGCCTCCGCCCGGCAGAACCACCGCGCCCCGGGTTCCCCGACCCCGGTCCCCCGCGCCTGCTCCAGCAGCCGGGCCTCGACGGCGGGCCGCACCCGGCTCCACAGGTCCGCGTCGACGTCCGTGCCCCCGGGCCACCGCGCCCACGCCCCCGTAGCCACCAGCACCAGGACCGCTCCCCCGCCGGCCGCCCATCTGCCCGCAGACATCCCCATACGTCCTCCCCGCGCCGCTCCCGCCCAGCAAGACAGCCGAAGAGGGGTCGAGGTTGCACCGGATCGCCCCTGCTTGATCGTCCCTGGTTGAGGCACACTGGACGTTTGGCCCGTGCGGAAGGATGCCTGTACGTGAACGGTCCTCTCATCGTCCAGTCCGACAAGACCCTGCTGCTCGAGGTGGACCACGAGCAGGCCGACGCCTGCCGTCGGGCCATCGCCCCGTTCGCGGAGCTGGAGCGGGCGCCCGAGCACATCCACACCTACCGGGTGACCCCGCTGGGGCTGTGGAACGCGCGCGCCGCCGGGCACGACGCCGAGCAGGTGGTGGACGCGCTGGTGCAGTACAGCCGGTATCCGGTGCCGCACGCCCTGCTCGTGGACGTCGCCGAGACGATGGACCGGTACGGGCGGCTCACCCTGAGCAAGCACCCCGCGCACGGGCTCGTGCTCACCACCACCGACCGGCCGGTCCTGGAGGAGATCCTGCGCTCGAAGCGGATCACCCCGCTGGTCGGGGCGCGGCTCGACCCGGACACCGTGGTCGTGCACCCCTCCGAGCGCGGGCAGATCAAGCAGACGCTGCTGAAGCTGGGCTGGCCCGCGGAGGACCTCGCCGGGTACGTGGACGGCGAGGCGCACCCCATCGAGCTGGCCGAGGACGGGTGGGCGCTGCGGCCCTACCAGAAGCAGGCCGTGGAGAACTTCTGGCACGGCGGCAGCGGGGTGGTCGTGCTGCCCTGCGGTGCGGGCAAGACCCTCGTCGGCGCCGGGTCGATGGCGCAGGCCAAGTCGACCACGCTCATCCTCGTCACCAACACCGTCTCGGCCCGGCAGTGGAAGCACGAGCTGGTGAAGCGGACCTCACTGACCGAGGAGGAGATCGGCGAGTACAGCGGGACGAAGAAGGAGATCCGGCCGGTCACCATCGCCACCTACCAGGTGCTGACGACCAGGCGGAAGGGCGTCTACCCGCACCTGGAGCTGTTCGACTCCCGGGACTGGGGGCTGATCGTCTACGACGAGGTGCACCTGCTGCCCGCGCCCGTCTTCAAGTTCACCGCCGATCTCCAGGCCCGGCGGCGGCTGGGGCTGACCGCGACCCTGGTGCGCGAGGACGGCCGGGAGTCGGACGTCTTCTCGCTCATCGGGCCCAAGCGGTTCGACGCGCCGTGGAAGGAGATCGAGGCGCAGGGCTACATCGCGCCCGCCGACTGTGTCGAGGTCCGGGTGAATCTCACGGACTCCGAGCGGCTCGCCTACGCGACCGCCGAGCAGGAGGAGAAGTACCGCTTCTGTGCCACCACCGCGACCAAGCGGAAGGTCACGGAGGCGCTCGTCAAGCGCTTCGCGGGCCAGCAGATCCTGGTGATCGGCCAGTACATCGACCAGCTCGACGAGCTCGGTGAGCATCTGAACGCCCCCGTGATCAAGGGCGAGACCTCCAACGCCCAGCGCGAGAAGCTCTTCGACGCCTTCCGGGAGGGCGAGATCAGCGTGCTGGTGGTGTCGAAGGTGGCGAACTTCTCCATCGACCTGCCGGAGGCAACAGTCGCCATCCAGGTCTCGGGCACCTTCGGGTCGCGGCAGGAGGAGGCGCAGCGGCTGGGGCGGGTGCTGCGTCCCAAGGCCGACGGGCATCAGGCGCACTTCTACTCGGTGGTGGCGCGGGACACCATCGACCAGGACTTCGCCGCGCACCGCCAGCGGTTCCTGGCCGAGCAGGGGTACGCCTACCGGATCGTGGACGCGGACGAGCTGCTCGCGGAGAGCTGACCGGCGGCTGTCCGGGGCCGACTGCGGTGACCTGCGGTTACTTGCGGCGGACGCCGGCTTCCTGGCCGTACTCGCCGAGTATGACGACGTCGAAGGCGGCGCCGGCGAAGACGCGGACGGCGCGGAGGGCGTCGCCGATTCGGTGGGTGGTGTGGCCACCCGACACGGGGGTCGCTCCGGACGGGCGACCGGGGGCTGGGGTGATGGTCGCTGCACTCATGTCTCCATGGTGGCCGACCAGGCATAAAGGGGGCATCGGCCTCAGGTAGCCACTTCTTGTGCTACCTGAGGACGGCCCGGGGATGCGGCCTCCCCCAGGCTGGGGAGGGGCCATCCCCTAGGGGGCCGCGAGGGAGCCGCCGGGGCCTGAGAAATTCATTGGCCCCCTCTCACCCCGCCCCTCTAGAATCTCCGCTCTTGCCCGCCTCCCTCACGGAGTGCCGCCGTCCGGACGGAAACCGGTCGGCATCCCCCGCGCCCGTCCCGTAGGTCCCTCCGGAGGCACCCCCTTGTCCACGCCCCTGCCCACCGACGACCCCCTCGCCCGCGAACGCTCCCACCTCGCCGAGTCCCGCGCCGCCCTTCGTGCCATGCGCGAGGACGTCGAGTCGCTCGACATCAAGGACGTCACCGCGAACTGGGTCAACGCCGAGGTCCTGGCCCGCCAGATGGAGGAGCGCATCAAGGCGCTGGCCGACCTCAGCGACACCCCGCTGTTCTTCGGCCGCCTCGACTACCTGCACGCGCCCGGCGCCGAGCAGGCCGAGGGGGCGGAGGGTGAATGCTTCTACATTGGGCGCCGGCACGTCCACGACCACGACGGCGATCCGATGGTCATCGACTGGCGGGCGCCGGTCTCGCAGCCGTTCTACCGGGCGTCCAAGAAGGACCCGATGGACGTCGGGCTGCGCCGCCGCTTCGGCTACACCCGCGGCGACATCACCGCGTACGAGGACGAGCACCTCTCCGACCCCGCCGAGGCGGCCCGGACCAGCAAGCTGCTCCAGCAGGAGATCGAGCGCCCGCGCGTCGGCCCGATGCGCGACATCGTGGCGACCATCCAGCCCGAGCAGGACGAGATCGTACGGTCCGGTCTCGGCGGCACGGTCTGCGTGCAGGGCGGCCCCGGCACCGGGAAGACCGCCGTCGGCCTGCACCGCGTCGCCTATCTCCTCTACGCCCACCGCGAGCGCCTCGCCCGCACCGGCACCCTAGTCATCGGACCGAACCGGTCCTTCCTGCACTACATCGAGCAAGTGCTGCCCGCGCTGGGCGAGTTGAGCGTCCAGCAGGCGACCGTGGACGACCTCGTCGCGAAGAGCGCCGAGGTGCGCGGCACCGACGAGGCGCCCGCCGCGGTCCTCAAGGGCGACGCGCGGATGGCCCAGGTACTCAGGCGGGCCGTCTACTCCCACGTCACGATGCCCACCGAGCCGGTGATGGTGGTGCGCGGGTCGCGCCGGTGGCGGGTGCCGGCGTACGAGATCGAGGAGATCGTGCGGGAGTTGCTGGACCGGGGCATCCGCTACGGCGCCGCCCGCGAGGCCCTTCCGCAGCGCATCGCGCACGCCGTGCTGGTGCAGATGGAGCGGTCCGGGGAGGCGCCGGACGACCGGGTGCAGGACGCGGTGGCCCGCAACTCCGCGGTGAAGGCGGCGGTGAAGGCGATCTGGCCGCCGATCGATCCGGCGAAGCTGGTGCTGCGGCTGCTCACGGACGCGGAGTTCCTGGCCGCGCACGCGGAGGGGATCCTCGACGAGGACGAGCAGAAGACGATCCTGTGGTCGAAGCCGGTCAGAAGCGTGAAGTCGGCCAAGTGGTCCGCCGCGGACGCGGTGTTGATCGACGAGACGACGGACATCGTAGAGCGCACGCACTCGCTCGGGCACGTGGTCCTGGACGAGGCGCAGGACCTCTCCCCCATGCAGTACCGCGCGGTCGGCCGCCGCTGCTCGACCGGTTCGGCGACCGTCCTGGGCGACCTCGCGCAGGGCACCACGCCCTGGGCGACCCGGAGTTGGGACGAGGCGCTGGCCCACCTCGGCAAGTCGGACGGCGTGATCGAGGAGCTCACGGCGGGTTTCCGCGTGCCGACCGACGTCATCACGTACGCCTCCCGGCTCCTCCCGCACATCGCACCGGGCCTGACTCCGGTCGCCTCGGTCCGTGAGAACCCGGGCTTCTTCGACCTCCGCGAGACCTCCGGTACGGGCGAAGTGGTCGCCGCCTGCGAGGAGTTGCTGCGCCACGAGGGCTCGACGGGTCTGATCGCCGCCGACGCCCGCGTCCCGGAGCTGGCGGAGGCGCTGACGGCGGCCGGCATCCCGTACCTCGCCCCGGGCGAGGAGACCACCGCCGAGACCCGGCTGACCCTGGTCCCGGCCTCGCTCGCCAAGGGCCTCGAGTACGACTACGTCGTCCTGGACGAGCCCCAGGCGGTGGTGGACGGCGAACCGGACGAACGGACCGGGCTGCGGCGGCTGTACGTGGCGCTGACCCGAGCGGTGTCCGGCCTGATCGTGACGCACTCGGCACCGCTGCCCGCGGCGCTGGCCGGATAGGGTCCTTGACCCGTTCCGCCATGTCCCGCTGAAGGGGCTCCTGTTGGGCGCCCCACCGGCCGTGCGTTCCCACGTACCCGCCGACACCGGAGCCGGGGCCGGGGCCGGGGCCGGGGCCGGGGCCGGCGCCGTATCAACACCGCGCCCCTGAAGGGCTAACGTCCGTCCACCACCCGCCGCCACTCCCGTACCGCCTCCGCCGACACCGGCGCCTCCCACCCGCGCGGCCGCGCCGCCCCGCCGATGTGGAAGGCGTCGATCCCCGCGGCCCGCAGCCCCGGCACATGCTCCAGCCGCAGTCCGCCACCCACCAGCAACTGCTGCTCGTACCCCGGCTCCCCCGCCCTCGCCGCCTCCGCGAGCAGCACGGGGAGCCCTTCGTCCACGCCCGCCGCCGAGCCCGCGGTGAGGTAGGTGTCCAGCCCCGGGAGGTCAGCCAGCTGCTTGCGCAGCGCGTCCCGGTCGGCGGCGTGGTCGATAGCCCGGTGAAAGGTCCAGCGGCACCCGTCCAGGGCCCCGACGACCCGCTCCACGGCCCCCAGATCCACCTCGCCGGCCGCGTCCAGGAACCCCAGCACGAACTCCTCGGCCCCGGCGTCCCGCAGTTCCCGTGCCGCCCGGACCACCCGCGAGACCTCCCCGGCGTCGAACCCGTCCGACAGCCGCAGCATCACCCGCACCGAGATGTCCACCGCCCCCCGGATCCCGGCGACCGTCGCGACCGTCGGCGTCAGACCGTCCGCCGCCATGTCGGTCACCAGTTCCAGCCGGTCCGCGCCTCCGGCCTGGGCGGCGAGCGCGTCCTCGACGTCGAGGGCGATCACCTCCAGGACTGCACGCTTGCTCATGGGACCCCATTCGTCGACGGTCTTGGGCGGCTACAGGTCTAGTCCAATTCAAGAATACGCCGCGACGGGGTCCCCCTCACCAGTGCGCCTCAGGCGATCCCGGCGAAGATGTTCAACTCCTTCGCCTCCGCCCCCGCGAGCTCGTAGTCCCGCCCCTCCACCGGACGCCCCGAGTACAGCCGTACGAGCGTCGCCGCGTCCCCGATGTACCGCGCCGGAGTCCGGTCACCGGTCACGTCGCCGAGCCGGAGCGGTTCGTCCAGGTCGTCGAGGTCGGCGTGGAGGGGGAGGTGGCCGCGTTCCCGGGTCGCGCGGGCGAGCAGGGCCAGCGCGTCGGGCAGCCCGGCACCCCCGTACGCGCCCGGCTCCCCGAGCACCTCGCGCACGTCCCCCGCGTGCACCCACTCCCCCAGCGCGATGACGTCCAGCACCCCATCCGCCCGGGCGATGACCGGCCCGGCCTCGGTCATCCCGCGCTCCAGCTCGTCGAGGACCTGCTGGTTCGTCCAGTCGGCCCGCTCGGCGATGTCCCGGTCGTTCGACTCGGGCGAGAACACGCCCTTCTCGAACCGGCGCTCCACCACCCGGATCAGCACGGACGAACAGTGCGCGAGCACGTCCCGCACGCTCCACCCCGGACACCCCCGGGTCGGCAGCGCGAAGTCGGCGTCCGGGCGGGAGCGCAGGAGCGGGATCAGGGCGTCGCGTTCGCCGGCCAGGAGACGGCCGGGCCGGGCGGGGTCTCGTACGTCGTCAGCAGTCATGGGGCCAACCTGCCAGGGGGTGACCGGGGGGACAATGAGGCCATGGCCGATCTCGACGACCTCCGCGCCCGTTTCGCCGCCGCCCTGGACGGAGCGAGGGGCACCGGCGGCCCCGACCCGCTGCCGTACGCCGACAACCTCCTCGCCCGCTGGCAGGAACCGCAGCGCCGGTACCACACGCTCGCGCACCTCACGGCGGTCCTGGACCACATCGACGTACTGGAGACGCACGCGGACGACCCGCATCTGGTCCGTCTGGCCGCCTGGTTCCATGACGCCGTCTACCTCCCGGACCGCTCGGAGAACGAGGACCGCTCCGCCCGCCTCGCCGAACGCGCCCTCCCCGAAGCCGGCGTCCCGGACGCCGCCACCGCGGAGGTGGCCCGCCTCGTCCGCCTCACCACCACCCACGCCCCGGCCGAGGACGACCGCAACGGCCAGGTCCTGTGCGACGCCGACCTCGCGATCCTCGCCGCCCCGCCCTCCGGGTACGCCGCCTACACCGCCGCCGTACGCGAGGAGTACGGCTTCGTGCCGACCGACGCCTTCCGGGAGGGCCGGTCCGCGATCCTGCGTCAGCTGCTCGCCCTGCCCCGGCTGTTCCGGACGCCGTACGGCGTCCGGGAATGGGAGGCGACGGCCCGCTACAACCTCACGTCAGAGCTGGAAATGCTGTCGCTCTGAGGCGTCCGGGGTCATAGCCTGCCCGCATGGCAGACATGGGTGGGGACGTGGGCGGTCAACGGGTGACGGAGGCCGTCGCCGGCGCGGTGGCGGTGTTGGGGACGGTGGCGGACCGGGACTGGACGGCCGTGAAGCCGGCCGGGATGGAGTGGACCGTCCATGAGACGGCCTTCCACATCTGCGAGTGCCTGATCGGGTACGCGGCCAATCTGGCCGGAGGCGCGCAGGACGCCTACGTCCCGTTCGAGATCACGCTCGACGAGGGCACCGACAACACGGGCCTGCTGCACGTCCTGGACACGGGCGGCGCCCTGCTCGCCGCGGCGGTCCGCACCGCGCCCCGCGAGGCCCGCGCCTTCCACCCGTACCCCTTCCGCAGCGCGAACCGCGAGGGCTTCGCCGCGATGGGCATCGCCGAGGTCCTGCTGCACACGTACGACCTCGCGCGGGGCCTGGACATCGCCTACGAGCCGCCCGCCCACCTCCCCGAGTACGTCCTCACCCGGATCTTCCCCGAGGTGCAGCCGGGCCCCGACCCCTGGCGCACCCTCCTGTGGGCCACCGGCCGCGGCGACCTGCCGGGCCGCGCCCCGCGCACCGAGTGGCGCTGGAGCAACAACCTCGTCCTGCCCGCCGAGCGCCTCACCCTCCAGGGCGTCACCCCGGCCGCCGCAGCCGAGCTGGCCGCGGGCGGCGACGGCGGCTTCGCGTGGGTCGAGGACGGCCCCTTCGAGGGCACCCGGGAGGCCGCCGGCATGACCGTCAAGGCGTACGAAGCGGGCGTCCACCGCCCGGAGTTCGGCCTCTTCGTCCTCGTACGGCGCGAGGACGGCCGCGCCATCGGCGGCATGGGCTTCCACGGCGCCCCCGACGAGGACGGCCGCGCCGAGGTCGGCTACGACCTGGCCCCCTCCGCCCGCGGCCTCGGCTACGCCACGGAGGCGCTGCGCGCCCTGAGCGAGTGGGCCCTGGCCCGCGCCGACGTCCACAGCCTCTGCGCCACCATCGAACCCGACAACGCGCCCTCGCAGCGGGTGATCGCCCGCGCGGGCTTCGTCCGGGCGAGCGTGGAGGAGGAGCGGGCGTACGGCGAGAGGGAGACGGGCCTTCGCCTGTACGTGCTGACGGGCCCGACCGCCTGAGATCCGCTGCACGTCCTGCCCGGCCCGACCGCTAACGCCCCTTGGGCCGCCGCAACCCCGCCCCGTTGAGCAGCCGGACCACTTCCCGGCTGCTGACCTCCACCGCACCGGCCGCCACCACGTCGGCGTAGCGGTGTGCGGGGATGTCGTAGTGGTCGCGTTCGAAGGCCCGTCTCGGGACGCCCAACTCCTCGGCGAACGAGTGGAGTTCCTCGAAGGAGGTGTCGCTGACCAGGTGGGACCACATGCGGCCGTGGCCCGGCCAGGTCGGCGGGTCGATGTAGACGGTCACGAGGAGGGGGTCCCCATGGCGGTGCCGAGCGAGCCGATCGCCGCGACCTTCACGCCCGCCTTGTGGCACACCCAGTGCGGGTCGGCGCCGAGTTCCGGTTCGACCTCCAGGGCGTGCGGTTCGCCGGAGCCGCACACCGGGCACAGGGGCCAGCGGCCGTAGCGCTCCAGGAGGGCGTCCTGGACGTCCTGTGCGACCAGGCCCGCCACGAAATCCGCTCCCTCGGGCCACTGCTCCACCCACCAGCGCCGCTGTACGACGGAGTCCTCGACCATCGACACCACGTCCGCCGCGGCGACCTGGGCCGCCGCGAGGTCGGCGAGCACGAGGGCACGGGCGGTGTGCAGGGTCTGTTCCAGTGGACCTATGGACTCCATCCGTCCATTGTGCGCGCTCTTGACCACGGGCCGGAGCCGAAAATATCTTTCAGGTGTGCCCCAGGAAGTGAAGGAAATTTTCGGCAGCGCGCTCGCCGCGAAGGTGCGCACGCTGGGTCCGTCCATGACCCGTTCCATGCAGCGGGTCGCCGAGGCCGTGGCGAACGACCCCGCGGGCTGCGCGGCGCTCACCGTCACCGGCCTCGCGGAACTGACCGGGACGAGCGAGGCGACCGTCGTCCGCACGGCCCGGCTCCTCGGCTACCCCGGCTACCGCGACCTGCGGCTCGCCCTCGCCGGGCTGGCCGCCCAGCAGCAGTCCGGGCGGGCGCCCGCGATCACCACGGACATCGCGGTGGACGACCCGATCGCGGACGTGGTCGCCAAGCTCGCCTACGACGAGCAGCAGACCCTCGCGGACACCGCGGCCGGCCTGGACACCGTGCAGCTGGCGGCGGCGGTCGCCGCGACGGCCTCGGCCCGGCGGATCGACGTGTACGGGGTGGGGGCCTCGGGTCTCGTCGCGCAGGACCTCACGCAGAAGCTGCTGCGGATAGGGCTGATAGCGCAGGCGCACAGCGATCCGCACCTCGCGGTGACCAATGCGGTACAGCTGCGCGCGGGGGACGTCGCGATCGCCATCACGCACTCCGGGGCGACCGGGGACGTCATCGAGCCCTTGCGGGTCGCCTTCGAGCACGGGGCCACGACCGTCGCCATCACCGGGCGGCCGAGCGGGACGGTGGCGCAGTACGCCGACCATGTGCTGACCACGTCCACGGCCCGGGAGAGCGAGCTGCGGCCGGCGGCGATGTCGTCCCGGACGAGTCAGCTGCTGGTGGTGGACTGTCTGTTCGTGGGGGTGGCGCAGCGGACGTATGACACGGCGGCGCCCGCGCTGGCCGCGTCCTACGAGGCGCTGGCGCATCGGCACCGACGATAGACCGTGGGGATCTGCGGGTCCGTTGTGGCTGGTCGCGCAGTTCCTCGCGCCCCTGGGTAGATCACCGTCCCGCAGATCCGAAAGAGCTCCCCTCATGACCTCCACCTCCAACCCCCGTGACCTGCAAGCCCAGTTGGAGTCGCTGACCACCGAGGCCTTCCGGCCCGAGCTCGCCGACGTCGACCGGTTGCCGACGCTCGACATCGCCCGGCTGATGAACGGCGAGGACGCCTCCGTGCCCGCCGCGGTGTCCCGGCAGCTGCCGCGGATCGCCGCCGCCATCGACGCCGTCGCCGAGCGGATGGCCCGGGGCGGCCGACTGATCTACGCCGGCGCGGGCACCGCGGGCCGCCTCGGCGTGCTGGACGCCTCCGAGTGTCCGCCGACCTTCAACACGGACCCGGCGCAGGTCGTGGGCCTGATCGCGGGCGGCCCCGAGGCCATGGTCACCTCCGTGGAGGGCGCCGAGGACTCGGCGGAGCTGGCCCGGGCCGACCTGGACGGGCTCGCGCTGACGTCCCTGGACAGTGTGGTCGGGGTGTCGGCGTCCGGTCGTACCCCTTACGCCGTGGGCGCGGTGGAACACGCCCGCGCGCAGGGGGCGTTGACGGTCGGCCTGTCCTGCAACGCGGACAGCGCGCTCGCGGCGGCCGCCGAGCACGGCATCGAGGTGGTCGTCGGCCCCGAACTGCTCACCGGCTCGACCCGTCTGAAGGCCGGCACCGCGCAGAAGCTGGTCCTCAACATGCTGTCGACGATCACGATGATCCGCCTGGGCAAGACCTACGGGAACCTGATGGTCGACGTCCGCGCCTCCAACGACAAGCTGCGCGCCCGCTCCCGCCGGATCGTCGCCCTGGCCACCGGCGCCGACGACGAGGAGGTCGAGCGCGCGCTGGCCGCCACGGACGGCGAGGTGAAGCACGCGATCCTGACGATCCTGGCCGATGTCGACGGCCCCACGGCGGCCCGGCTGCTGGCGGAGTCGGGCGGCCATCTGCGGGCGGCGCTGTCGGCGACCCCCTGACTCACCGGCGCACCAGCACGGCGTGCGTGACCTTCGTCGAGCCGACCAGCTCGGTGACCCGGTAGCCGTCGATGCCGTCGCCCAGGTTGTCGAGCAGCCGCTCGCCGCGGCCGATGAGCATCGGCGCGATCACCAGGTGGAGCTCGTCGATCAGCCCGGCGCGCAGATACTGCCGGATGGTCGCCGCGCCGCCGCCGATCCGGACGTCCTTGCCGTCCGCGGCCTCGAAGGCGCGCCCGAGGACCGTCTCCGGTGCTTCGTCGGTGAAGTGGAAGGTGGTCCCGCCGGCCATCTCCAGCGCCGGACGCGGGTGGTGGGTGTGGACGAAGACGTCGTGGTGGTACGGCGGATTGTCGCCCCACCAGCCCTGCCAGGACTCGTCCTCCCACGCCCCGCGCTGCGGCCCGAACATGTTCCGCCCCATGATCGTGGCGCCGATGTTCTCGTCACCGCGGACGAAGTACTCGACATCGGTGCCGCCCTTCCCGGCGGCGAGGTCCTCCGTAGCACCGACGAACCAACTGTGCAGCTCGTCGCCCCAGCCGACACCGTCGCCGAAGGGGGCGTCCAGCCGCTGGTTCGGACCGGCCATGAAGCCGTCCAGGGAAACCGTCACGTTGTGCACACGAACCTTGGCCATGATCGCCGCCTCTCTCGGTGAAGTCCTCTCACCTGTGCGTCGATCACAGCCTCACGGGATCGACACCCGGACGCACTTTTTTCCAGACGAGGGTGTAGCGCCAGAAGAGCCGACGCCCCGGACCAGCTCTGTACGGGGCCTCCGACTGCCGGGTCACGGCGGTCATCTCTTTGGTCCTGCGCCCCCGGTCCCTGACCCACCCGACGACCGGGTTGAGAAGGACGGAGACGAGCCCGAGCAACTGCTGGCGAGTTGCCGCCGGAAGTAGCCGAGCGTCTCGGTCAGAGGGAGGGCCGCCTCGGTCGTACGACAGCCCGTCCGCGACCGCGTAGACGACGGGGAGGTCGGGGTCGGTCGACCTCCTCGCCGCGTCGATGATCCGGCTGTCGCTGTCGATGCCGTGGACGTGTGCCGCGCGGGTGGCCAGCAGGCGGACGAGGTCCCCGGCACCGCAGCCGACGTCGAGGGCGCGCTCGAAGCGGCGGGGCAACCGGCGCAGGAGCCACGGGTGGTAGTGGGCGTTGTGGGACCAGGGCCAGGCGGCGTTCAGCCGGGCGAGGGCGTCCAGGAGAGGCATGGGCCCATTTCAACAGGGTCCCGGCGCCTACCCTGGAGACATGAACCACGCCCAGCTCACCGCCCTGGGCCGTGCCCTGCGCCTTCTCGGCGAGCACGGCGACGCGCTCAGCGGTGACACCCCGGACGCCAAGCTGCACGAGATGAAGGCCGACCTCAAGCGGGCCCTGGACCTGCTGGAGGACAGCGTCACCGCCGCCGCCCCCACCACCCGCTGCGCCGAGCATCCGGGCGGCCCGGTCGACGAGAACGCCCCCGACCTGTGCCTGCTGTGCGAGACCCGGCGCCGGGCGGCCCGGCGCGCCGAGATCAACGGCCCCGGCGCCCGCCCGAGGACCGCGGGGCCCGCCCCCTCCCGCTACGGCGTCCGCGAGGACCGGCCCCAGCCCCAGCAGCGCTGGCTGCCGGAGCAGTGGACCGGCCAGGAGTGGCAGCTGTGCGGGACACCGAGGCGTGACCGGCACGAGGCCGAGCTCTACCTCGCCGCGCAGCGTCGGGGACCGCGCGCGGCGATGGCGTACCGGCTCGTCCACGAGTTCACCGACTACGAGGTGCTGCGGGTGTGGGGCACCCCGGTGAAGGTGGACATCGAGCCCCTCGGCAATCTCTGACGCCCTACTTGAGCAGCGGGAGCGCCGCGAAGTCGTACGCCTCCCACAGTCGCCGCGACACCTCCTCCGGGTACGGCCGCACCTCCGGCTCCACGTCCAGGACCTGCGTCAGCCGCCCGCCCGGCACCTCGTACGCCGGCCACCCCGGGTCCCCGCTGCGCGCGAACCCCGTCCACGCCGACTGGAAGCGGGCGGTCAGTGCCCTCGCCTCGGGCGGTACCCCGGCTCCCATGAACAGGAAGGCGCCGAGGTCCGCCTCGTACGTACCGAACAGCAGCGGGATGTCCAGCCCGTGGCACGCGCCCAGCGCGCCGCCCAACGCCGGTGCGGGCCAGGTCAGTTCGTACAGGTGGGCCTGGCCGCCGCCCGCGATCTGCGCCTCCGCCAGCCGCTGGGTCGGCATGTTGAACAGCCAGTCCGTCTGGACGCGTTCGTAGAGTTCGCTCGGTGAGGCGTCCGGGAAGGCCGCCCGGTAGGCGCGCTCCCCGTCCGGGCCCGGTGCGAACATCCGCAGCGCGGCGGCCGCCTGCTCCTCGGTGATCCTGCCGAGCCGGTCGGCCATGGCGAGGAAGAGCCGGTACTCGTCCCGGTTGTGCCCGACGAGCAGCTCCACGTCCCGCCCCGCGCCCGCCGCCAGCGCCTCCCACGGCGTGCACGGCAGCACCTCGCCGTCGACGACCGGGGAGAAGGGCGTGACGGTGGGAGCGACCCGCCCCCACCGGTCGTCGTACTCGCGCATCCGCAGGCTCAACCGCTCGCCCACCGCGGGGAGTTCACGCGGGTCCACGGATGCCAGCGCATCGGCCGCGGGAGCGAGCCCCGCCTCCTTGCCGAGCTCCACCGCGATGTCCCGGGCCAGCTCCGCCGAGAAGTACGTACCGGGCACGCTCTGCGCGATCGCCCGCCCGAACAGCCCCCGCGCGCTCGGCATCGCCAGCAGGGACGCCACCGACCCCGCTCCCGCGGACTCCCCGAACACCGTGACCTGCCCCGGATCGCCGCCGAAGGCCGCGATGTTGTCCCGCACCCACTCCAGTGCCGCGACCTGATCCAGCAGCCCCCGGTTCGCGGGCGCCCCCTCCAGCAGGGCGAACCCCTCCATGCCCACGCGGTAGTTGAGGGTGACGACGACCACGTCACCGGCGCGCGCGAGGTGTTGGGCGTCGTAGCCGGGGCTGCCCGCGTGACCCAGCTTGTAGGCGCCGCCGTAGATCCACACCATCACCGGGCGGCGGGCCGCCGGGTCAGGGGCCGGCGTCCAGACGTTGACGGTCAGCCAGTCGTCGCCGGTGGGGGCGTCCAGTACGGCTCTACGGCCCTGGAAGGCGGACTCCTGCGGGGGCGGCGGGCCGAAGGCGTACGCCTCCCGGACCCCCTCCCAGCTCCGCACCGGCCGCGGCGCCCGGAACCGGGCCTCGCCCACCGGCGGTTCGGCGAAGGGGATGCCCCGGAAGACCCCGAGACCGCCCTCCTCACGTCCGCGCACCGCACCGGCCGTGGTGCGCACTTCGAGAGACCCAGCTGACGTCATCGTCGAACTCCTCGGGAGTGGGGGCTGCTCGTCCCACTCCAGCCGACGTCCCTTGCCTGAGTCAACCAAGTCGGTCAGGGTCCGTGCTCCTCCACCACCGCCCGGGTGCGCTCCTCGTCCAGCTGGTACACCGTCTCGTGAGCCCGCGGGTCCCGGGCGTGGAAGGTGTGGAACATCGGACTCGCCGGCCCGCCCAGCTCCACCAGCGAGGCGGAGGCGCCCCGCACCGCGCGCTCGGTGCCGTACGGCGTCGTCAGGTCGATCCGGTTGACCACCCCCGGCGTCACCCACACCGGCACCGACTCCAGCAGCCCGAAGAGCTGGAGGTGGTAGTGCCCGGTCAGCACGACCCGTACGTCACTCCCGCGGATCGCCGCCGCCAACTCCTCGGGGTTGAGCAGTCCGAAGACCGGCTGGGTGACGGACAGACCGAGACTGATCGGCGGATGGTGGAGGGCGAGGACCGTGCCGTGCTCGGCCGGGGTGCCCAACACCCCCCGCAACCAGTCCAGTTGGGCCGCGCCGATACGGCCGTACACCTTGCCCGGCACGAGCGAGTCGAGGGTGACGAACCGGTAGCCGCCGACCGTGCTCACCGCGGCCCGCTCCGCCGCGTCCGTCTCCAGCACCGCCTCGGGCTCGGCATGCCCGCTGCCCAGCACCTTGCCGAAGGCCTCGCGCTCGTCGTGGTTGCCGGTGGTGTAGAAGACGGGGGCGCCCAGGGGCCGGGCGAACTCCCCGACGAGCTCCCGCACCACCGCGTACGCCTCGGCATCCCCCGCGTTGGCGATGTCCCCGGTCACGACGACCGCGTCGACGTCCCGCAGATGCCGCAGCTCGGCGAGCATCAGCCGCAGTGAGTCGGTGGCGTTGACGCCGTTGCGGTTCGGGGCGTCGGTGCGCTCGACGTGGGTGTCCGAGAGCTGGAGTGTCCGCATGTCACGCCACGCTAGCGGGAGTTGGGGCCCGGCGTCAGCGCGCCGGCCGCCACATGGTGGTGACGACCTGGCCACCGGCGAGCCGGATCTCGTCCCGCACCCCGAAGCCGACGCTCTCGTAGCGCTTGAGGTTGGCGGGGTTGGTCGACTCCAGGTAGGCGGGTGCGCCGAGTTCGTCGACCCGTCGGAGCCCCTCGGCGAGCAGCCCCATGCCGAGGCCCTTGCCGCGATGGTCGGCGTGGGTGCCGAGAATGGTGAGGTAGCAGAACGGCTCGGCGGGATGAACCGCCTCGAACCGCTCCCCGACCTCCATGATCGCCCGAGCGGTTCCGGGATCGGTGGCCGCCGCCAACTCCCCCTCCAGCCCGGCCGCCTCCTCCACCGTGAGCTCGACCCCGCCCGGCGGAATCCAGACAGCGGCGGCTTCCCCGCCGTCCGTCACGAGGCTCCACGGATACCGGACGGCGGAGGCGGCATAGACCCGCCACATGACAGCGGCCTGCTGGGCGCGCCGGGCCTGGTCCGGGAAGGCGGCCCCCCAGACGGGGTCGTGGAAGAAGGCGCTGGTGAAGACGGAGACGATCGAGTCGACGTCGGCGGGGGTGGCGACGCGGGCGCGGACAGGGGCGGGTACGTGGCTCATGGGTCCCATTCTCAGCCGGTCCAGCGACATCCAGCCCGTCCGGCGTTTGAGGACGAGGCCCTTCGGGCCGATGGGGGTCTGGGGGC
>NZ_JBHUXV010000068.1:0-53323 GCF_042669125.1 Streptomyces sp. NPDC057253
GTGACCGACGGTCACCGGGCCCTTTCCACGCGCCTCTCGTCCCACACCGGCCCGTCGGTCTCGCGCACCCGCCCGTCCGAGCCGAAGACCAGGAAGCGGTCGAAGGAGCGGGCGAACCAGCGGTCGTGGGTGACCGCGAGCACCGTCCCGTCGAAGGCCTCCAGGCCGTCCTGGAGGGCCTCCGCGGACTCCAGGTCCAGGTTGTCCGTGGGCTCGTCCAGGAGCAGCGCGGTAACGCCCTGGAGTTCCAGGAGAAGGATCTGGAAGCGGGCCTGCTGGCCTCCGGAGAGCCGGTCGAAGCTCTGCTCGGCCTGGCCGGTCAGCTCGTAGCGGCGCAGCCGGGACATCGCGGCGCCGCGGTCCTGGGCGTGCTCCTTCCAGAGGATGTCGAGGAGGGTGCGGCCGAAGAGCTCGGGGTGGGCGTGGGTCTGCGCGAAGTGTCCGGGCACGACCCGCGCGCCGAGCTTCCACTCCCCCGTGTGCGCGACGGTGGAGTCCCCGGCCAGCAGCCGCAGGAAGTGCGACTTGCCCGAGCCGTTGGAGCCGAGGACGGCGACGCGCTCGCCGTAGAACACCTCCAGGTCGAAGGGGTTCATCAGCCCGGTGAGCTCAAGTCCCTTGCAGGTGACGGCCCTCACTCCGGTGCGGCCGCCCTTGAGCCGCATCGTGATGTCCTGCTCGCGCGGCGGCTCGGGCGGCGGCCCCGCCTCCTCGAACTTGCGCAGCCGGGTCTGGGCCGCCTGGTAGCGGGAGGCCAACTCATGGCTGATGGAGGCGGCCTGACGGAGGTTCAGCACCAGCTTCTTCAGCTGCGCGTGCTTCTCGTCCCAGCGCCTGCGCAACTCCTCGAAGCGGGCGAAGCGTTCCCGCCGCGCCTCGTGATAGGTGGCGAAACCACCGCCGTGCACCCAGGCGTCCGCCCCGGCCGGCGAGGGCTCCACCGAGACGATCTTCTCGGCGGCCCGCGACAGCAGCTCCCGGTCGTGGGAGACGAAGAGAACCGTCTTGCGGGTCTCCCCCAGCCGCTCCTCCAGCCAGCGCTTGCCGGGCACGTCGAGGTAGTTGTCCGGCTCGTCGAGCAGCAGCACCTCGTCCGTGCCGCGCAGCAGCGCCTCCAGCACGAGCCGCTTCTGCTCACCGCCGGACAGCGTCCGCACCTGCCGGAACTGCGCCTTGTCGTACGGCACCCCGAGCGCGGCCGTGGTGCACATGTCCCACAGCGTCTCGGACTCGTACCCGCGCACCTCTGCCCAGTCGGACAGGGCCTGCGCGTACGTCAGCTGGGCGGCCTCGTCGTCGACGGTCATGATCAGGTGCTCGGCCCGGTCCACGGCCTCGGCGGCCTCACGGATCCGCGGCGGCGCCACCGACACCAGCAGATCCCGTACGGTCGTCTCGTCCCGTACGGACCCCACGAACTGGCGCATCACCCCCAGGCCGCCACTCACGGTGACCGTGCCGCCGTGCGGCTTCAGCTCCCCGGAGATCAGCCGCAGCAGCGTGGTCTTCCCGGCCCCGTTGGGCCCGACGAGCGCCACGACGGCCCCTTCCCCCACCCGGAACGACACATCGCCGAGCAGCGCCCTCCCGTCGGGAAGGTAGTACTCGAGGTGTGCGGCTTCCAGATGTCCCATGGGCGGCATTGTCGACGGGAGGGCGGGACCTGGGCAAACGCATATGTCTCGACGGGCGCCGCCGTGCCCCCACCGCCCGGGAACTGATTGACCGTCAGTCCACATGGCAATACACGGGTCTCACCATGCGACATGCGAGGCGTACGGTTCAGTCATGTCGAAATCTCAGGGCACACCGCAGGAGACCGCCGTCTACACGCACGGGCACCACGAGTCCGTGCTGCGCTCGCACACCTGGCGCACCGCCGCCAACTCGGCGGCCTATCTGCTCGGTTCGCTGAAGCCGCACATGAAGATCCTGGACATCGGCTGCGGACCGGGCACCATCACCGCCGACCTGGCCGCGCTGGTCCCGGACGGGCACGTCACCGGCGTGGATCACGCACCGGGCATCCTGGACCAGGCACGGGCCGTCGCGGCCGAACGGGGTCTGACCAACGTCGACTTCGCGGTCGCGGACGTGCACGCCCTGGACTACCCCGACGACACCTTCTGCGTGGTCCACGCCCACCAGGTGCTCCAGCACGTCGGCGACCCGGTGCGGGCGCTGCGCGAGATGACGCGGGTCACCAGGCCCGGCGGCTACATCGCGGTCCGCGACGGGGACTACGCCGCCATGACCTGGTACCCGGCGTCCGCGGGGCTCGACGACTGGCTGGACCTGTACCGCCGGGTGGCCCGCGCCAACGGCGGGGAGCCGGACGCCGGGCGCCGGCTGAAGTCCTGGGCGCTGCGGGCGGGCCTGACGGACATCACGGCGACCTCCGGGACCTGGACCTACTCCACCGCCGAGGAGCGCGCGTGGTGGAGCGGGCTGTGGGCGGACCGCACGCTGGCCTCCGCGTACGCGGAGCGGGCCACCGGGGGCGGCCACGCCACCGAGCGGGAACTGCGGGCCGTATCGGACGCCTGGCGGGAATGGGGCAAGCAGGAGGACGGCTGGTTCTGTGTCCTGCACGGGGAAATTCTGTGCAGAAAGGACGCCTGAAGAACCGTAAAAGGGAAACCCGGAATGCAGGAGGTTCAGATCATGATTGCCATGCTGCTCATTCTGCTTCTGGTATTGATTCTCTTCGGTGCCGGATTCGCGGTGAAGATTCTCTGGTGGATCGCACTGGCCGTGCTGGTCCTGTGGCTGCTGGGCTTCCTGATGCGTGGGACGGCAGCGGGCGGCGGCAGGAGCCGCTGGTACAGGTGGTGAGACACCCCGAGATCACCCGGAATCATTTTCCGAGAGACCGGAGTCATTCCCGGGGAAGCAATGGCCCCAGCGGTCCGAGGTCGAGGTTCAGGTCCTCGGGCCGCAGTCCGTAGCGCTCGCGCAGCTCGGTCATGCGGTCGTCGAGCAGCATCAGGGTGAGCCCGATCCGCTCCTCCTGCTCCTCGCTCAGGTCGCCCTCGTCGAACCGGCGCAGCGCCTGGCGCTCCATGAGCTGCCGCAGCAGCTCCACCACGGTCAGGACGAGTTTGACCAGGTCCCGCTCCACGGTGTCGGGCTCCAGGTCCAGCCGGTTGGGTCGGGCGGTCACGTCAGTCTCCCCAGGGTGAGGGTACTTGCGCGTTGACCGAGCTGATCAGCGCGTTCAGGTCGATGCGGACGAGATCGACGTCCGCGATGCGCAGGGTGATGTCCCCCGTGATGACGACCCCGCCGGCCAGCAGCCGGTCGAGGAGGTCGACGAGGGCCACCTCGCGCCGTTCGATCACGGTCACGGGCGCTCCTCCTCACTGGGTTCGGTGAGTTCCGTGAAGGAATACGCGGCCCACGGTCCTGTGAGTTCCACGCGCATTCCCGGGGTGTCGTCCTTCATACGGTCCACCAGTTCCACGAATTCCTCGGAATCGGTGCGCGGGACGAGATAAGCGGCATTGAGCACATTGCGTCCGGGGGCGCCGGAAAGCGTGGCGTTCTGCGGGGCGTGCAGCCGGGAGTCCTCGGCGTGGGCGGACAGCATGTCGTGAACTCTGGTCGCGAATTCCTCCGCTTTCTGCCAGCTGTCCTCGTGCGCCCTGGTCTGCTGCCGCCGCTGCCGCAGATAATCACGGCCGGACACCGGCTGGGCCGGCTTTTCCTGCTCCGGCTCGCGCTTCTCGGCCTCGGCGTACACCTTGACGCCCCATTCGACCCGGCCCTCGACCCGGTCGAGGATGCGATGGAAGTCCAGTTCGCGCGCCTCCATCATCGTCCGCACGCCGCTGTCGTCCCGGAAGACGGTGCCGAGCCTGAGCGGCAGCGGGGTGGTGACGGCGGTCAGCGCGTCGATGACGAGCTGGTGGGCCCGCGCCGTGGCGGTCAGCCACTCCAGGTCCTCCAGATGGGCCCGGAGCGGGGCTTCGGCGAAGTCCCGCTCCGGCACATGGCTCACCACGGCGATCAGTCCGTGGTGGGTGAGCAGCCGCGGCGGATCGCCCCCCAGTCCCGTGAGCTGGGACTGGAGGGCGGCGCCGAAGGGACGGCACACGGCGTAGACGTAGCGAAGTCCGGTCATGAACCCTCCTTCTGCGCCCGGCTGGGCTCCAGTTCCTCCAGCCGGGCCAGCCGCTCGCGCAACTCTGCGTTCTCACGGGACAGTTCGTCGCGGCGGGCCTTGGTGGACAGGGCCGGGTCGTCCTCCCACCAGTCGATGCCCATCTCCTTGGCCTTGTCGACGGAGGCGACGATGAGCCGCAGCTTGATGGTGAGCAGCTCGATGTCGAGCAGGTTGATGCGGATGTCGCCCGCGATGACGATGCCCTTGTCCAGCACTCGCTCCAGGATGTCGGCCAGGTTCGCACCGCTCCCCTGGCCGTACGGGTCCGGGAGCCGGCTGGGCATGCTCATCGTCGGCTCCCGCCCTCGGCGTACTCTTCCTCGTCCTCCAGAGCCTCTTCGTCCTCGGGCAGCTCGTCCTCGGGCTCCTCGTCCTCGGCGAGCTCGTCCTCAGCCTCCTCGTCCTCGGGCTCCTCCTCGTCGTACTCCTCGTACTCGTCCTCGGCTTCCTCGTCCGGGACGTCCTCGTCCTCTTCCTCGTCCTCGTCGCGGAGCTCGTCGTCCGGCTCGGTGTCCTCGTCCTCGGAGGCCTCGGCGCCCTCCTCGTCGGCGCCCTCCTCTTCCTCCTCGGCCACCGCGTCCTCGTGGCTCTTGACGACCTCGCCGTCCTGGATCTCCCCGCGCCAGCCGTCCTCCGCCTCGCCCTTGAGGGTGATGAAGCGGGCGAAGTGCTTGAGGTCCAGCCGGGTCCGGCGGCCCTGGGCGCGCCAGATGTTGCCGGTCTTCTCGAACAGGCCACTGGGGTAGTACTCGATCACCAGCAGGACACGGGTGAGGTTGTCGGCGAGCTTGTGGAAGGTGACGACGCCCTTGGTCGTGCCCTTGGCGCCCTCCGACGTCCACTGGATCCGTTCGTCCGGGACCTGTTCGGTGGTGGTCGCCTTCCAGCTGCGGTTGGACCAGAAGATCTTCGCCTGCCAGTCGCTGTGGGTGTCGTCGGCGCGGTTCGCGCTCTTGACGCCCTTCGCGAAGGTGGAGAAGTCCTGGTACTGCGTCCACTGGTCGTAGGCGGTGCGCAGGTCCACGCCGACATCGATGAACTCGATGATCACCGTGGGCTTCTGGCCCGCGCCGCCCTTCTTCTTGCCCTTGCCGCCGCCGAGGTTCTTGAAGGCGCCGACCACGCTGTCCTTGGCCTTGCCCGCTCCGAGCTCCAGCGCGCTGCGCAGCGGCCCCTTGCCCTCGGCGAGCTTCTTGCCGCCGTCGAGGGCGAGCTTGGCGAAACCGGGGCTGTTTCCCTCGGCGATGTCGTTCAGCTTGCCGGTGGTCTCGCCCAGCTTGTGGCCGACGCCGACCAGCATCCGCTGGACCTGCGCGGAGAGGTATTCCTGCACCTCGGCCTTGAGCCGGTCGGCGGCCTCGCTGTGGGCCACCTCGGTCAGCGGGTTGCTCTTGGCCTTGTCGGTGGCGTCGCGTGCGGATCCGAGTGTCTCGGTCATCACTCACCGCCTCCCTTCGGCAGCCGGGCCCGGGTGCCTCGGCCGGCCCCCCTGGCTCCGGTCGCCGTCTTGGCGGCCGTCTTCTTCGCCGTGGTCTTCTTGGCCGCGGTCTTCTTGCCGGCCGAGCGACCCTGCGAGGCCTTCTTGGCCGGCGCCTTCTTCGTGGGCGCCTTCTTGGCCGTCTTCTTCGCGGGGGCCCTCTTGGCCGTCTTCCTCGCCGCGGCCGGAGCCTCGTCGGACTCGTCGTCCTCGGCGTCGTCGTCGGCGTCGTCGCGCTCGTCCTCGTCCGAGGGCTCCTGGTCGGAGTCGGCGTCCCTGCCGCCCCTGGTGCCAGTCTCCTCCTCGTCCCGTTCCTCGTCCTCTTCGGAGTCCTCGTCCTCGGAGAGGCCGGGCACCTCCTGCGTCACGCCCGAGAGCTGGTCGCGGACCTCGGCGGTGCGGCCGTGCAGCCGGTCGGCGAGCGCCTCGATCTGCCGCTCCACCATGGCCCCCGAGGCCGCCTTGCCGACGCCTCGCAGATCCTCGCGGAGCGTGTCCCCTATATCCTTGAACTGCGGATTCTTCAGCAGCTGCTGGGAGACCAGGTCACCGATCGCCTTCGGGCTGAGGTGCATCCGCTTGCCGGCCACGAGCGTGCCGACGGCGAAGGCGAGTTTCAGCTTCTTCGTACGTCCTAGGAGGTATCCGGCCCCTACCGCGAGGCCCATTCCCACTCGGTTCATCGTGTCGTCCCGTCGCCAGTCCCCGCGCCACCGCGCAGGCCGATCTCCAGTCGTTCGAGGAGTTCGTCCTCCTGTCGGTCGAATTCCTCCTCGTCGATCTCGCCCGCCTCAAGGCGCTCCTCGAGTCGGGCCAGTTCGGCCCGGACCGCCGCCGGGTCGTAGTAGAGGCGCTCCGCTTCCTGCAGCACCTGTCTGATCACCCAGGCGCTGCCGCGCACCGGGGCGAAGGGCAGCAGCAGCACCTCTCCGATAAGACCCACGGCGGCTCACTCCTCCGCGTGGTCGATGCCCACCGTGGTGCCCGCGGGCCCGCCCGGTCCGGGTTCGACGAAGCTGTACGGCGGCAGCGGGCCGTTGACCCGCAGGTCGAGGTGCGGATGGCTCTTGCGGAGCTGCTCGACCGCTTCCAGGAAGCCGGAAGCCGAGTCCCGTGGCACGAGGAAGGAGATGTTGGCCAGCCAGCCGGAGGACTCGGGGCCCACGCTGATCGCCTCGGCGACCGGCTCCAGGGTCCCCTGGACCTCCTGCGCGTCCTCGGCCTCGCGGGCCTTGACGGCGGCCACGACCATCTCGCCGAGCCTGAGGCGCTGTTCGTAACTGCCGCCGCCCGCCTGCCGGTTGGCCTCGGTGACGGAGCGGATCTCCGGGTTGTCGGACATCACGCGGTGCAGTACGGCCTCTTCGTCGTGCGTGGCCTTGACGTTGTACTCGACCTTGCCCTCGAGGGTGCGCAGCCGCTCCTTGTAGTGGTCCGCGCGCTCCGCGAGCACCGAGGTGACGGTGTTGTCGTCGGGCGCCACGCTGCCGAACCTCATGGGCAGCACGGAACCCTCCGCGCCGGCCTCGCTCAGCACGTTCTGGTGGGCGAGCAGGTCACGGCGCTTGGGCCTCAGGCCCTCGGGGGCGTCGCTGACGATGGCCGCCAGGTCGCCCTCCTTCAGCACCCGCACCTCACGTGCGGGGTCGCCGACCCCTCCCAGGCCCTCGGGAAGACCGGGGTGGGAGGCGGCGGTGATGCCGTACACGTACGTGCTCACTCCTGCTCCTCCTTACGGCGCGAGGCGGTGGACTTGCGGGTGCGCGGCCGGGACTCGCTCTGGCCGTCGCCCTCACGGGCCTGCTTGAAGGCGTCGGAGATGGTCTCCGCGGCGCCGGAGAGTGCGCCCTTGGACTTGCCGCGCGCGCCGGACTCGGTGATCTCGCCCATGATGTCGGGCAGGCCCGGGCTCTTGTTCCGGCCGGACTCCAGGTCGAGCCGGTTGCACGCCTCGGCGAAGCGCAGATAGGTGTCGACGCTGGCCACCACGACCCGTACGTCGATCTTCAGGATCTCGATGCCCACGAGGGAGACCCGCACGAATGCGTCGATGACGAGCCCCCTGTCGAGGACAAGCTCCAGGACGTCGTAGAGACCACTGGTGCCGCCTCCACCGCCCTGCTGTGCCGGAACGACGGTCATGCCGACCATGCCTCCTTGTCGGTGCTGTCGTGAACGGATGTCCGATGTGGGCGGCCTAGCGACCGCCCTGCCTGTGTGCGTCGGACCGGCCGCGTTCGTAGCGGCGGACCCGCCGGTAGCCGGTGAGCTGACCCTCTGAGTCGAGTTCGACCTGGTAGCTCGCCATCAGGCTCATCGTGTCGGGAACACGGGAGAGTTCGAGGACCTCGATCTCCACCGACCAGCCGTCCTCGGTCTGCTCGAAGGAGGAGACGTTCTCGGAAGGCATGCCGGTCAGCTCGGAGAGCTGGGCGCGCGCTTGGCGCAGCACCTCCATCGGCTTGGGCCGCCGTTCCTTGGGCTGGGGCCGTCGCTCGTCCGTCACGTTCTCTTCCGTGTCCTTTTCTTCCCCTCTGGGGGAATTCCGTGAATTCTGTGATGCAGATGTGTCTCTTGTGTTCGCCATGGCCACCTCTCACCTCGGGTGGCCGCTCATACGTTCGCCAAACCTTCAGGAGGACATCAACGCGTCGAGCCTGCGCCGGGCCGGTCCCAGAGCCCGTCCTCTGCCCGGAATCCCGGCCCATGGATTGCCGCGGGCCTGCTCCACGGCGTCCGCGATGGTCCAGCGGCGGGCGTCGAGGCCCGGATCGTCGAGCTGGGACCAGGCCATCGGGGTGGCCACGGGAGCTCCGGGTTTCGCACGGACGGTGAAGGGGGCGACGGCGGTCTGCGCGTAGCCGTTGCGCTGAATGTCCAGGTAGAGGCGGTCGCCGCGGTCCTTCTTGCGGGCGGCGGTGGTGAGGCGGTCGGGGTGCCCGGCGACCAGGGTGTCGGCGACGTCCCGGGCGAACGCGCGCACCTCGTCGAAGTCGTGCCGGCCGTCGAGGGGCACGATCACATGCAGTCCGCGGGAGCCGGTGGTCATCAGCGCGGAGGGCAGTTTCAGCTCGTCGAGCAGTTCCCCGAGCAGCTGGGCCGCCTCCCGCACGGCGCCGAAGTCGTCCCCGGCCGGGTCGAGGTCGAAGACCATCCGGTCGGGCCGCTCGACGCTGCCGGCCCGGGACAGCCAGCGGTGCAGGGTGAGGGAGGCCTGGTCGGCGAGGTACAGCAGGGTGGCGGTGTCGTCGCAGACGGTGTGGCAGACCGTGCCGCCCTCCTTCGTCACCTCGACGCGGTGGATCCACTCCGGGTAGG
The DNA here is from genome assembly GCF_042669125.1 of Streptomyces sp. NPDC057253. Classification (NCBI taxonomy): domain Bacteria; kingdom Bacillati; phylum Actinomycetota; class Actinomycetes; order Kitasatosporales; family Streptomycetaceae; genus Streptomyces; species Streptomyces sp. NPDC057253. Next base: position 8,961 of record NZ_JBHUXV010000068.1, read on the forward strand.
ACTCCGGGGTGTTCTTCTGCATGAACCGGGGCCCCGCGAGGCCGTCCGGATGCCGTTCCAGCATCAGTGGACGGCCTCGCAGGTGGGGCAGCATGAACGGCGCGACGGACCGGTAGTAGTCGACGAGATCGCCCTTGGTGTACTCCTTGGCGCCGTCGCCGCCGGGGAAGAGCACCTTGTCGGGCCGGTGCACCTCGACGGTGTGCTTCCCCGTGCGTACGGTCCGTACGTCGTCCCCGCTCACGGCACGATCGCCTGCTCCACGAGGAGCCGGCCGGCGGCCGCGACGGACTCGGCGTCGATGCCCGCGGCGTGCAGCTGCTCCTCGGGCGAGGCCGAGCCCGGCATCGTGCGGACCGCGAGGCGCACCAGGCGCGGTACGGGCCGGCCGTCGGTGAAGGCGTCGAGGACGGCGTCGCCGAGGCCGCCCTCCTCGTGGTGGTCCTCCACGGTCAGCAGGCAGCCGGTGTCCTCGGCGGCCCGGCGCAGGGTGTCCCGGTCGACGGGCTTGACCGAGTAGAGGTCGATCACCCGCACCCGGATGCCCTCCTCCGCCAGCGCGTCGGCGGCCTTGAGCGCCTCGGGGACGGTGACGCCCGCCGCGACGATCGTCATCCGGTCGTCCGCGGAGGAGCGCAGCACCTTGCTGCCGCCGACGGGGAACTCCTCCTCGGGCCCGTAGATCACCGGGCTCTCGCCGCGGCCGGTGCGCAGATAGCGGATGCCGTCCAGGTCGGCCATGGCGGCGACCAGGTGCGCGGTCTGGTTGGCGTCGCACGGGTACAGCACGGTCGAGCCGTGCACCGCCCGCATCATCGCGAGGTCCTCCAGGCCCATCTGGCTGGGCCCGTCCTGTCCGATGGCGACACCCGCGTGCGAGCCGACGAGGTTGATCCCGGCGCCGCTGATGGAGGCCATGCGCACGAAGTCGTGGGCGCGGGTGAGGAAGGCCGCGAAGGTTCCGGCGTACGGCACCCAGCCGCGCGCGGCGAGCCCGACGGCGGCCGCGACCATCTGCTGCTCGGCGATGTAGCACTCGAAGTAGCGGTCGGGGTGTTCCTTGGCGAACAGCTCGGTGCGGGTGGAGTCGCCGACCTCGCCGTCGAGGGCGACGACGTCGCCGCGTCCGGTGCCGAGGGCGGTGAGCGCGTGGCCGTAGGCGTCCCGGGTCGCCACCTCCTCGCCGAGGTCCCAGCGGGGCAGTTCGACGTGCCCGGCGCGGACGGCGTGCGGGACACGGGCGGCCGGCGGCTCCTGCACCCGGATACGGAGGTCGCGGACGCCGCCGAGCTCCTCGATGGCGTCGTCGGCGTTCTTCAGCGGCTTTCCGTGCAGTCCCTCGCGGTCCTCGACGTCCTCGACGCCCTTGCCCTTGAGGGTCCGGGCGATGACCGCGGTGGGCTGGCCCTTGGTGGACTCGGCCTCGCCGTAGGCGCGGTCGACGGCGTCCACGTCGTGTCCGTCGACCTCCACGGTGTGCCAGCCGAAGGCCTGGAAGCGGCGGGCGTAGGCGTCGAGGTCGTGTCCGTGCCGGGTCGGGCCGCGCTGGCCGAGCCGGTTGACGTCGACGATGACGGTGAGGTTGTCGAGGTGCTCGTGACCGGCGTGTTCGGCGGCCTCCCACACGGAGCCCTCGGCGAGTTCGCTGTCGCCGCACAGCACCCACACGCGGTAGTCGGTGCGGTCCAGCCGCTTCCCGGCCAGCGCGATGCCGACGCCCACGGGCAGTCCCTGGCCGAGCGAGCCGGTCGCCGTCTCGACCCACGGCAGCCGACGCGGGGTCGGGTGTCCTTCGAGGCGGCTGCCGATTTTGCGGAAGGTCAGCAGCTCCTCGTCGTCGATGGCGCCGACCGCCTTGTAGGTGGCGTACATCAGCGGTGAGGCGTGGCCCTTCGACAGGATGAAGCGGTCGTTGCCGGGGTGGTCGGGGCGGTCGAAGTCGTAGCGGAAGTGGTGTGCGAAGAGGACGGCCATCAGGTCCGCGGCGGACATCGAGGAGGTGGGGTGCCCGGAGCCCGCGGCGGCGGAGGCGCGGACGCTGTCCACGCGCAACTGCTGGGCGAGTTCGACGAGTTCACCGGTGTTCATGAGTCTCCTTCCGCGGAGTCCGCGTCGGTGCGCTTGACGGGGCCGGGGCCCGGCCGGTTCTTGGCGGGTTCCCCACCGGGTTGCTTCTTCGCGGGTTCCCCGCCGGGCTGGTTCTTCGCGGGTTCCCCGCCGGGCTGGTTCTTGGCGGGCTGGTCGTCGGAGTGGGCCTCCCGGGCCTTCGCCTCCGTGATCACCGCCTCGCCCGCACTCGGTTCCACGTCCTGCACCTCCCTGACCTCCTTCGGCGGGTCCGCCTCCTTCGCCGGCCCCGGATCGTCCTGGTCGAGCGCGTCCTGCCCCGGCAGGGTGTCCCGCGCCGTCGCCGCCCCCGGACCGGAGCGCGCGGCGGCCTCCTCACGTGACCGCGGCCGACCGGGCACCCGGGCCAGCTCCGGTGACGCCGTGTCCAGCGGCACCGACCAGGACCGGACGAGGCCCAACTGGACGGCCTGGCGCGGCAGTACGGCGTCCAGGAGCCAGTCGGCGGCCACCCGGACGCGGTTGCCGGGCATCGCGGCGAGGTGGTAGCCGCGGGTGACCGCACCCGCGACGGGCCCGGACAGCGGGATGTGCAGCGGGTTCGCGGCGGCCTTGGCTCCTCCGAGGTCCACCACGAAGCCGAGGTCCCTGTGCCGGTACGGCTGCGGCTCGCCGTCCCCGAACGAGGCGGCGATGTTGCGCGCCACCGTCTTCCCGTGCCGCCAGGCATGCTGCGCGGTCATCGGCGTGAAGCTCCCGGGGTTGTCCAGATCCGGCACCGCGGCCGCGTCGCCGCAGGCGAACACCTCGGGTCGGCCCGGGAGTTGGAGGTAGGGGTCGACGACGAGCCGCCCGCGCTCGACGGGCTGCCCGGTGGACTCCACGAGCGGGTCCGGCCGTACGCCGACACACCACACCAGGGTCTTGGTGCCGACGAACTCGCCGTCGGTCAGCAGCACCCCGTCCGGCGTGGCCTCCTTCACGGACGTGCCCATGCGCACCTCCACCCCGCGCTCCCTCAGGGTGCGGTCGGCGGTGCTGGACAGGTGCTCGTCGAGTTCGGGCAGCACCCGGTCGGCGATGTCGAGGAGGATCCAGCGTGGCCGTACGCCTCCTGGCAGGGGGTGCTTGCGGACCTGCGCGTCGGTGTAGAGCTGCCCGTGCGCGGCCACCTCGGTGCCGGTGTAGCCGGCGCCGACCACCACGAAGGTGCAGCGGGCCTCGCAGCCGGCGCGGTCCTCCGCGGCGGCCGCGAGCTCCACCTGCCGGGTGACGTGGTCCCGCAGGTACAGCGCCTCGGGCAGTCCGCGGAAGCCGTGCGCGTACTCGGCGACCCCAGGGATGGGCAGGAGTTTGTTGACGCTGCCGACGGCCAGCACGAGCCGGTCGTAGGACAGGGTGTCGCGCTCGCCCTCCGGGCCGGTGTAGTGGACGGTCCGTCCGTCCATGTCGATGCGGTCGGCCTCGCCGAGGACCAGCCGCACCCGGGGCAGGGTGCCGGAGAGGGAGACGGTGACGCGTCGGGGTTCCAGGATGCCGGCGGCGACCTGGGGCAGCAGGGGCAGGTAGAGGAAGTAGTCGGTCGGGTTGAGCAGGGTGATGTCGGCCTTGCCGCGGGCTTTTCGGGACAGTTCCTTGGCCGTCCGGTACCCGGCGAAGCCGGCACCGACGATCACGATGCGGGGTCGACTCACGGTTCGCCTCCGGGGCTGTCGCGTACCTCGGGAGCCTTCCGCGTCCCCCTGGCCAGGACGCCCAAACGCCGGTTTCCGTACGGACCGCCGGGTACTCGGCCACAGCCCGCCGTACGTGGACCCGCCGGAGGTACCCCCCATGCCCGATTACGGCTATTTCCTGTCGTGCGAGGAGTTCGGACCCGCTGAGCTGGTCGAACAGGCGCGAATGGCCGAACAGGCCGGTTTCCGCGCGCTGTGGATCTCCGACCACTACCACCCGTGGAACGACGCGCAGGGCCAGAGCCCGTTCGTCTGGTCGGTGATCGGCGCGCTCTCGGAGGCGGTGTCGCTGCCCATCGAGACGGCCGTGACCTGCCCGACCGTGCGCATCCACCCGGCGGTGGTGGCGCAGGCCGCGGCGACCTCAGCGGTGATGACGAACGGCCGCTTCCGGCTCGGCGTCGGCTCCGGCGAGGCCCTGAACGAGCACATCCTCGGCCATGTCTGGCCGCCCGCGCACATCCGGCTGGAGATGCTGGAGGAGTCGATCCAGGTGATGCGGCGCCTGTTCACGGGCGAGGAGGTCAACCACCACGGCACGCACTACACGGTGGAGAACGCCCGCCTCTACACCGTCCCCGACGAGCCCGTCCCGATCGACATCTCCGGCTTCGGCCCGGCGGCCACGGCGCTGGCGTCCCGGGTCGGCGACGGCTACATCACGATGATGCCGGACGAGTCGATGGTGGAGCAGTACCGCAAGGGCGGCGGGGCCGGGAAGCCGGTGAGCGGCGGCACCAAGGTCTGCTATGGCACGGACCGCGGGGAGTGCGTCCGTACGGTCCGCAAGCTGTGGTTCAACCAGTTCCTGCCCGGCGAGATGGGCCAGATCCTGCCCTCACCCCGCCACTTCGAGCAGCTGGAGCCGCTGGTCACCGAGGACATGGTGACCGAGAAGGCGGTGTGCGGGGACGACGTGGACGAGCACGTGTCCGCGCTGAGCGCCTTCGCCGACGCGGGCTTCGACCGGATCTACGTGAACCAGATCGGCCCCGACCAGCGCGGCTTCTTCGACTTCTACCGCACGAAGGTGCTGCCGCAGCTCCAGCAGGGCTGAGCGGCCGGACCCGCCGTCGACCGGGTCAGCCCCGACGGCGTACCCGGGAGGACACCGCGACGCCCAGCGCTCCGGCCGCGGCCGCCATGAGGCCCATGCCCATGCGGCCGCGGTTGCGGGAGACCCAGTCCTGGGGGCTGCGGCGCAGGGCCTCCTCGTCGAAGCGGCCGTGTGCGCCGTAGTCCCGCCCGTGCGGTCCGTCCGCGGGCGCCCACAGGTTCCCGGGGCCGCCGTGCTCCCCTGGTTCCTGCTGCGCCTCGACGTTGGTGCGGGCGAGGTAGCGGTCCAGGAGCCCCGGCGCGACCGCGTTGGCGACGAGGGTCGCGGCCGTGGAACCGCCGACCCAGTACTCGCGGCGCCTGGCGTGCGAGGCCGCGTGCACGACGGCGCGGGCGGCGACCTCCGGCTGGTAGACCGGCGCCACCGGACGGGCCCGACCGGGCATCCGGTTCAACACCCAGTCGAACTGGGGGGTGTTGAGCCCCGGCAGCTGCACCATCGTCGTACGGACGCCGCTGCCCGAGTGGAGCAGCTCGCAGCGCAGGGACTCGTTGAACCCCTGGATCGCGTGCTTGGCCCCGCAGTACGCCGACTGGAGCGGGATGCCCCGGTAGGCCAGCGCGGAGCCGACCTGCACGATCGTGCCGCGGTCGCGGGGCTGCATGTGCCGCAGGGCGGCCCGGGTGCCGAACACGTAGCCCAGGTAGGTCACTTCGGTGACCCGCCGGAACTCGTCGGGGGTGATCTCGGTGAACGGCGCGAAGACACCGGTGAAGGCGTTGTTGACCCATACGTCGATGTGCCCGAAGGCGTCGACGACCTTCTGGGCCGCGTCCTCGACGGCCTTCGCGTCGGACACGTCGACGCTCACGACGAGCGCCTCACCCCCGGCCCGTGTCACTTCGTCGGCGGCCGCGGCGAGGCCTTCGTGTCCACGGGCCAGGAGGGCGACCCGGGCGCCGCGCTCGGCGAAGGCCCGGGCCGTGGCCCGTCCCACCCCGCCGCTGGCTCCGGTCACCACGACGACCTTGCCGTGCCTCACGCGCGATTCCTCCCATGGGTCGTACCCCGGGCGTTACGCCCGGTGATGCGGCTGCTCGGGGTCGGTACCGGCCCGCGTCGGCGCGGCGCCGGGCTCCGGCGTGCTCGTCGCTCCGGGCGCCACCGGCGGCATGGGCGGGTACGGCGTGCCGAGCCCGGTCGGCGGGGCGGCCACCGGCGCGGTGCTCCCGGCGGCCTGACCGGCCCCGACGCCCGCGCCGGCCGGGTGCCCCCCGGCCGTCGGCCGGTTGGGCCTGGCCGCGCCGCGCAGCAGATAGGCCACGGCGCCCAGGATGGCGGCGGTGATCAGTGCGGCGGCCCAGTCGGGCAGCCCGAGGGCGAGGGCGAGGCCCACGGCGAGTGCCAGGGCGGCGCCCGCGTACAGGGCGACGGCGCCGGACGCGGCGTACAGCATGGCCGTACGGCGCTGCTTGCGCGTCTGTTCGCGCAGTTCCTCGCGTACGGTCTCGCGTGCCACCTGCGCCAGCTCGTCGACCAGATGCTTGTCCAGATGCTCCAGGTGATCCAAGCGCTCCATGGCCGCCGGGTACCCGTACAGGCGTACGCATAACGCCCGGTCCGGGGCCGCCTGGGCGGCGCCGGGGGCCGGGTCGGGAGGATCGCGTGAAACGATCTCCTCGGCCCGGTCGCCCGAACTAGGCTCGGGCGCATGGAGATTCTGGGAACCACGCTGCGCGTCTGCGTCGACGACCTGGACAGCGCGGTCGTCTTCTACGAACGGCTCGCGGGCGCCACGGCCCTCCGTTTCGAGCGCGGCGGCGTCCAGGTGGCCGCGGTGGGCTGCTTCCTGCTGATGAGCGGGCCGGAGGCGGAGCTGGAGGTGCTGCGCAAGGTCGCGGCGACCATCGCGGTGAAGGACGTCGACGAGGCCCGCCGGCTCCTCGACGAACTCGGCGCGCGGATCATCGCGGGCCCGGTGCCGACCCCGGTGGGCCGCAACCTGATCGCGATGCACCCGGACGGCGTGGTGTACGAGTACGTGGACCGCAACGTCACTTGACCCGGAAGGCGTCCACGACGATGTCGGTCAGCAGTGCGCCCGCTGTGCCGTCGGGGTCCAGATCGGGGTCGTAGATGGTGATGTTGAGCCCGACGCAGGCCGGGGAGGCGAGCAACGGCCCCAGGAGAGCCGTGAGTTCATTCGGCAGCAGGCCGTCCGGGTCGGGGCTGTCGACGGCGGGCATCACGGACGGGTCGAGGGAGTCGGCGTCGAGGTGCACCCAGAAGCCGTCGATCTCCGGGATCTCGAAGGCCTGCGCGGTGGCCCGGGCGAGCGCGTCGGCCCCCCACTCGCGGAGGTCCCCGACGGTCACCACCGGGATCTTCAGCGCGGCGAGTTCGGCGCGGTCCTCCTCGAACGCGTCCCGGATCCCGAAGAACCGCACGTCCTCGTCCCGCAGATAGGGCTTCAGCCCCTCCAGGTCCGTCAGGTCGTCCTGTCCGCGCCCGGTGGCCAGGGCGACCTCCTCGCCGCCCGCCGCGCCGATCCGGTCGGAGTTGCCGGTGTGCCGGAAGTCGGGCGAGGCGTCGATCGCGACCAGGCCGTAGCGTCCGACGCGGCGCAGGGCGAGCGAGGCGCCGAGCTGGATGGAGCAGTCGCCGCCGAGGACCACGGGGAAGTCCCCGGCCCGCACATGACGCTCGACGCGGTCGGCCAGCTTCACGGTGTACGCGGCGATGGCGGCGGCGTTGAAGACCCCGTCGCCCTCCTGCCAGTCCCCGCGGTCGTAGCGCGGCGGTACGACCACCCCGCCCTCCAGCGCGTGCAGCCGCTGCACGATCCGCTGCTCCCGCAGGGCCCCGGCGAGCTTGTGACAGCCGGGGACGGTACCGGGGGCGGGCGGACGCAGACCGAGGTTGGAGGGGGCGTCCAGCACGACGATATTCCGCATGCGGATCATCCTCGCCGACGTACCCTCGACCGTCCACGGAGATACACGAGGGAGCGACAGTGAGTGAGCAGCACACCTACCGGGTGATCGTGCGCGGGACCTGGGACGGGCTCACCGAAGAAGCCCGGACCCGGCTCCTGGCCGAGGCGGCGGACCACGGCATGGCGAGCATGCGGTTCTCCGAGACGGGCTCGCTGTCGTACGAGCCGGCGCCGCTGAAGCACTTCTCGATGCGGTACGTGGTGGTCTCCGACCCGGCGGACGGCGAGGAGATGGCGGGCGCGATAGCCGAGGACCGTGCGGAGACGGCCCTGCGCGGCCTCGGCTACGGCTTCCGTGACCTGAGGTCGACGGTCACGGACCTCGACACCATGAAGATCAACCGGAAGTCCGCATCTCGGCGGTGATCGCCCAGCGCTCGTGGTCCCGCCAGTCCCCGTCGATCCAGATCATCTTCGGGGAGAACCCCTCGAGCCGGAAGCCGCAGCTGCGGGCGAGGGCGAGGGAGGCGGTGTTCCGGGGCTGTGCGTTGATCTCCAGCCGGTGCAGCCGCATGGGCCCGAAGGCGTGGTCGATCACGAGGTTCAGCCCCTCGCGCATCAGGCCCCGCCCGGCGGCGTGCGCGAAGGCGCCGTAGCCGAGGGCCCCGCTCCGGAAGCCGCCCTCCACGATGTTGTTGATGTTGATGTACCCGGCGATGGCCCCCTCGCCCCGCTCGCCGGCCTTCTCGCAGACCAGGAAGCCCGCCTTGGTCCGGTCCTCGATGAGCCGGCCCGCGTAGGCGAGGTACGCGCTCTCGCTGTCCGGCGGGAACAGCCAGGGCTGGTGCAGTTCCTTGCTCTCCCGGGCCCGGGCGGTGAACTCGGCGGCGTCCTCGTAGGTGAAGTGTCGTATGCCCACGCGGGGGCCTTCGGCGAGATAGCGCGAAACGGTGTGCGGCATCCCGTCACCTTAGGTCAGCAACTCACCGCAAGGCGGGTTCGTCGAGGGTCAGCGTTCCCGCGTCGGCGTCGAGTTCGGCGGTGACTCCGAAGGGCATGGTCAACGCCCCCTCGCAGTGGCCGAACCCGAATTCCTCGACGACCGGCACGCCGAGGCCGCCGAGCCGGTCGGCGAGGACCGTGCGCAGGACGTCGTAAGGGCCGCAGCCCGCCCAGGAGCCGAGCACGATTCCCTGGACGCCGTCCAGCCAGCCGCTGCGCAGGAGCTGCGTCAGCAGGCGGTCGACACGGTACGGCTGCTCCCCCACGTCCTCGATCAGCAGCAGTCCGTCCCGTGCGCCGGGGCGGGCGTGCCGGGTGCCGAGGTCGGTGGCCAGGAGGCTGAGGCAGCCGCCGAGCGTGACGCCGCGGGCCCGGCCGGGGACCAGGGCGGGGCCCCGGGAGGTCAGGGTGCGGACCGTCTCCGGGGCGAACAGGGTGGCCCGCAGGTGTTCCTGGGCGACGGTGTTCTTGACGAAGTCGACACCGGCCGCGGCCGGCCCGTACAGGGTGGCCAGGCCGAGGCGGGTGGCGAAGGCCTGGTGGAGCGTGGTGACGTCGCTGAAGCCCACGAACACCTTCGGCCCGGCGGCCCGCATCGCCTCCCAGTCGAGCAGGTCGACCATCCGCTGGGCGCCGTAGCCGCCCCGGGCGCACAGCACCGCGTCCACGGCGGGGTCGCACCAGGCCCGCTGGAGGTCGGCGGCGCGGTCGGCGTCGGATCCGGCGAGGTAGCCCAACTCGCCGTGACCGGCGAGGACATGCGGGGCGACCACCGGGTCGAGGTCCCAGCCGCGCAGGATGTCCAGCCCGGCCTGGAGCCGCTCCTCCGCGACGGGACCGCTCGGCGCGACCACGGCCACGCGGGCGCCGGGGCCGAGCCGGGACGGCCGTACGAGTGCGGTCACTTGGTGAGCTCCAGAGTCGGTACGCCGGGCGGGTTCAGCCCGAACACCTGGGCGTAGAGGGAGAGTTCGGACTCCAGTGCCCGGATCATCGTGTCGGCCCGCCGGAATCCGTGCCCCTCCCCCTCGAAGGCGAGGTAGGCGTGCGGCACCTGCCGCCCGGCGATCCTCTCCAGGAACCGCTCGCACTGCGCGGGCGGGCAGATCACGTCGTCCAGGCCCTGGAGCAGCAGGAAGGGCGCGGTGACCCGGTCCGCGTGCTCGACGGGCGAGCGTTCCGCGTACCGGCCGGGAACCTCGGCGAGCGGTCCGACCAGGCTCTCCAGGTACTGCGACTCGAAGTCGTGGGTCTCCCCCGTGCCCCAGCCGGCCAGGTCGAGGATCGGGTAGACGATCGTGCCGCAGGCGTAGACGTCGGTCGTGGTGAGCGAGGCGGCCGCGGTCCAGCCGCCCGCGCTGCCGCCCCGGATGGCGAGCCGGTCGCGGTCGGCGGTGCCCTCCTCGGCGAGGGCGAGCGCGACGGCCGCGCAGTCCTCGACGTCGACCACGCCCCACTGCTCGCGCAGCCGGTTGCGGTACTCCCGCCCGTACCCGGTCGAGCCGCCGTAGTTGACCTCGGCGACGCCGATGCCGCGCGAGGTGAAGTAGGCGATCGACAGGTCGAGGACGAGGGGCGCGTGCCCGGTCGGTCCGCCGTGCGCCCAGACGACGTAGGGCGGCAGCTCGTCGCCGGGCGCCAGGTACCCGGGCCGGTGCGGCGGGTAGACGTGGGCGTGGATGTCCCGGCCGTCCGGTCCGGTGAAGGTGCGGATCAGGGGCTCGGGGTAGTAGGCCGGGTCGACGGGGTCGTCGTGCTCGGCGCCGATCACCCGGGCGCGGCCGGTGGAGGCGTCCAGTTCGACGACCTCGTAGGCGGTGCGCGGGCTGGCTCCGACGGCGACGACCCGTTCGCCGTGCACCGCGAGAGTGGGCGCGAACTCGGTCCAGGGTCCGGCCGCGTCGACGAGTTCGCCGGTCTCCGGGTCCAGGATCCCGAGGGCGGTCGATCCGCTTCCGTGCACCACGGCGATCAGGCCGCTGTCGAGCGGGGCGAACCAGCGGTGGCCGAGCTTCCACAGGGGGCCGCCGAACTCCTCCTCGCGCGGGCAGAGTTGCTCGCCGTCGCGGTAGAGGTTCCACCAGCCGGTGCGGTCGCTCGTGTACAGGAGCCGGCCGTCGGGCGACCAGTCGGCCTGCGCGATGGACTCCTCAGGACCGCCGGCCACCGTGCGGGGCTCCCGCAGCGTGCCCTCGTGGACCTCGGCGACGATCAGCTCGGTGCCGTCCCAGGGCATCCGCGGGTGGTCCCAGGCGAGCCAGGCCGCACGCGAGCCGTCCGGCGAGAGGCGGGGCCCGGTGACGAACCGGTGCCGGTCGTCGGTGAGTTCGCGTACGGCGTCCCGGTCCTGCGCGGCCGAGCCGTCGAGCGGTACGGCGGCGAGGACCCGGCGCACGTCGGTGGGCCCGTCGCCGGTGAACTCCTCCAGGACGCACCACACTTCGCCGAGGTCCAGCCGCAACCGCGGCTCCACCCAGCGCAGTCCGCCGCCCACCGGGGAAACCGGCGTGAGGGGCACCGGCTCGCCGCCGGGCGCGTACCGGTACAGCCGCTGGTCGGCGAAGTGCACGAACACGACGAGCGGTTCACCCGCCACGACCGCACCGGCCCAGGGGTGACCGCCGTACTCGATGACCCTGCTGCGCACGTTCCACGGCGCGGGCAGCACCGACTCCTCGGTGCCGTCGGCGCGTCTGCGCACCAGGGTGCGGCGGCCGCCCTCGGCGGGGCGGGGTTCGGTCCACCAAACCTCGTCCCCGACGAAGCCGAGCCATTCGGGGTGTCCGTCGTGCGCGGCGGCGAGGGCCGCGTCGATGGGCGAGGGCCAGGAACCGTATGGCGATGTCTGCACGTTCTCCCCCACTCGCTCAGGCCGTCCGCAGGAAACGGTCGAGTACCCGTACGCCGAAGTGCAGCGCCTCGACGGGGACGCGTTCGTCGACCCCGTGGAAGAGGGCCTGGTAGTCGAAGCCCTCCGGGAGCTTCAGCGGCGCGAACCCGTAGCCGGTGATGCCGAGGCGGGAGAACTGCTTGGCGTCCGTGCCGCCGGACATGCAGTACGGCACCACGTGCCCCTCGGGCGCGAACTCCTCGACGGCGGCCCGCATCCGGGCGTACGTCGGCGAGTCGACCGGCGCCTGGAGGGCGACCTCGCGATGGGCGAACTCCCAGTTCACGTCAGGGCCGGTGAGCCTGTCCAGAGTCGCGCGGAACTCGTCCTCGCCGCCGGGCAGATACCGGCCGTCGACGTAGGCCACCGCCTCCCCCGGGATCACGTTGAGCTTGTAACCGGCGTCCAGCATGGTCGGGTTGGTGCTGTTGCGCACGGTCGCCTCGACCAGCTTGGCGGCCGGGCCGAGCTTGTCCAGGAGCGCGTCCACGTCGGTGAGGTCGGTCTCGATGCCGTAGAGCGCGGCGAGTTCGGTGAGGGCCGCGCGGACGGTCGGGGTGAGCCTGAGCGGCCACTCGTGCTCGCCAATGCGGGTCACGGCGGCGGCGAGCCGGGTGACCGCGTTCTCCTTGTTGACCTTGGAGCCGTGTCCGGCACGGCCCCGCGCGGTCAACTTCAGCCAGCCGGTGCCGCGTTCACCGGCCGCGACGGGGTAGATCTGCCGCCCGGCGCCGTCGTGGAAGGTGAACGCCCCCGACTCGCTGATCCCCTCGGTGCAGCCCTCGAAGAGCTCCGGGTGCTCGTCGGCCAGGAACCCGGAGCCGTCCTCGGCGCTGGCCTCCTCGTCGGCGGTGAACGCGACCACGAGGTCCCGCCGGGGCCGTACGCCCTGCCGGGCCCAGGCCCGCACCACGGCCAGGATCATCGCGTCCATGTTCTTCATGTCGACCGCGCCGCGCCCCCACACGACCCCGTCACGGATCTCCCCGGAGAAGGGGTGCACGCTCCAGTCGGCGGCCTCGGCGGGCACCACGTCCAGATGACCGTGGACGAGCAGCGCGTCCGCCGACGGGTCGCTGCCCTCGATCCGGGCGACGACGTTCGTACGGCCCTTGACGCGCTCCAGCATCAGGGGCTCCAGGCCCGCCCCGGCCAGCTGCTCGGCCGCGTACTCGGCGGCGGGCCGCTCCTGGCAGTCGCCGCCGCCCCGGTTGGTGGTGTCGATGCGGATGAGGTCGGAGGTGAACCGGACGACCTCGTCCAGTGCCTGCTGGTCAGCCATACTGCTCCTCCACGGCGGCCGAGACGATGGTGGTGACCGCCTTGAAGGTACGGATTCCCGCGTACATGGTCTCGCTCGTGTACGCCACCTTCCGCACTCCGATCCGCTCGACGCCCGGCACCACGGTGGCGGCCATGGCGAGGTGCTCGGCGTCGAACTCGACGGCGATCGTGAACGGGCCCGCCTGCACGGGTTCCTGACGGACCGCCAGCCGCGCCGCCTCCTTGGCCGCGGCCCGGATGTCGGCGGCGGTGCGGGCCGGGGTCCGGCACACGGCGGCGTAGCGGGAGACGTGGTCCTTGACGGCGACCTTCAGCGCCCCGGGCGCGTAGCCGAGGGCGTCCTCGCAGGCCACGTCGTCGCCCGTGACGAGGACGACCGGGACGCCGTACTCGGCCACCACGTGCGCGTTGAGGTGCCCCTCGCTCGCGGGGACGTCGTTCAGCCAGACCCCGGTGATGGAGTTGGCGAGGTAGGTGTGGGCGAGGACGCCCTCTTGACCCGCGCCCGCGTGGTAGCCGACGAACGCGATGCCGTCGACGTCGCCGTGCTGCACGCCCTCGACCATGGACAGCGACTTGTGCCGCCCGGTGAGCATCTCGGTGCGTTCGTCGAGCCGCTCCAGGAGCAGGTTGCGCATGGTCCAGTGGGCCTCGTTGACGACGACCTCGTCGGCGCCCCCGTCGAAGAAGCCCAGCACGGCCGCGTTCACGTCCGAGGTGAACAGGGACCGGCACCGCTCCCACTGCGGTGTCCCCGGCAGCACGTCGGCCGGCCAGGTCACGCCGGTGGCGCCCTCCATGTCGGCGCTGATCAGGATCTTCATAGTGCGCCACGTTACGCGGCGCGGAGGTTTACGTCGCGCTCGAGTGGTCAGGCGAGCCGCATGCCGCTCACCCCCGCCGCACAGGCAACTCATGGAAGACGCGTATCCTCCCTCGCGGGTTCCACAGGAGACGGACAGGGAGCAGCGTGAGCGACACCGCACAGCCCGTGCAGCCGGCACGACGGACGACGGCGACGCCCACGGCGACCGCCGCGCCGGGCGCCCCGGCCGGCCGCCCGAAGCAGCGCGACGCGTTCTTCGACAACGCCAAGTACCTGGCGATCGTGCTGGTCGCGATGGGCCACGCCTGGGAGCCGCTGCGCTCCGACAGCCGGGCCGTCACCGCGCTCTACACGATCGTCTACGCCTTCCACATGCCGGCGTTCATCATCGTCTCGGGCTACTTCTCCCGCACCTTCGACGCGAGCCCCGCGAAGATCAAGCGTCTGATCACCGGGGTCGTCGTCCCGTATGTCGTGTTCGAGACGGCGTACACCCTTTTCACCCGGTGGTCCGACGGTGTCCCGGACCGCCCGATCAGTCTGCTCGACCCGCTGTACCTGACGTGGTTCCTGGCCGCGCTGTTCATCTGGCGGCTGACCACGCCGATCTGGCGCAGCGTGCGGTGGCCGCTGCCGATCGCGCTCGCGATCGCCGCGCTCGCCACCCTGAGCCCGTCGATCGGCAACGACCTCGACCTCCAGCGCACCCTTCAGTTCCTGCCGTACTTCGTGCTCGGCCTGTGCCTGCGCCCCGAGCACTTCTCGCTGGTGCGGCAGTGGCGGGTACGGCTGCTCGCGCTCCCGGTGTTCGCGGCCGCGCTGGTGTTCTCCTACTGGGCGGTGCCGCGCATGGACTACGCGTGGTTCTTCCACCGCGACGCCGCCGAGCACTTCGGGGTGCCCGACTGGTACGGCCCGCTGATGACGCTGGCCCTCTTCGGCTGCTCGCTGGTCCTGGTGGCCTGCTTCCTGTCCTGGGTGCCGGGGCGCCGGATGTGGTTCACGGCCCTGGGCGCGGGCACGCTGTACGGCTATCTGCTGCACGGTTTCGTCGTCCAGGCCGGCAACCACTTCGACTGGGCGGCCCACCGCTGGCCGCACACCCCGCTCGGCGAGATCGCCGTCACCCTGGTCGCCGGGGCCGTGGTGACCGCGCTGTGCACCGCGCCGGTGCGGCGGGTCTTCCGGTGCGTGATGGAACCGCGCATGGAGTGGGCGTTCCGCAGGACCGAGCCCGCGGCGGGCGGGGTGCCGGCTCAGAGGCGCGGATAGGGCGCTGTCACGCGTCGCGCCCCACCACCCACCACTTCGAGGGCAGCTCGATCCGGGTGCCGTCGGCCCGGTACTCCGTGGTGATCAGGGGCAGTTGACCGCTCGCCACGATCGTCAGCCCGGCCGCCCCGAGGTACACGGGCACCGCGTCGTCGGCCACCTCGCCGGGCGCGATGCCGTGCTGGAAGACGGGTGCCAGCTTGGCGGGCGGCCCGTCGGCGCTCTGCGCGAGTCCGACGAGAACGGGCTTGGCGGCCTCGGACAGCTCGACGAGGAAGGCCCTGCCGCGCTCCCCGACGAGGGTGGCGATCCCGTCCACCATCTGCTGGCGGTCCTCGGGGGCGGCCTGGTGCAGCACGCCCCGCATGTACACGTTGGTGTCCCCGAGTTCGGCGTGCAGGCTCTCCTGCTCGCCCTTGTCCGAGGCGTCCAGCTGCCGGTAGGTCACCTGCTCACCGGGATCGGCGTCCCGCGCGCGGTCCAGGGCCGCGGCCGACAGGTCGACCCCGATCACCCGGGTGAAGTGGGCGGCGAGAAAGCGGCTCTGTGTGCCGTTCCCGCAGCCCAGGTCCACGAGCGGCAGCCCTGGATCGATCAGCAGCGGCTCGAAGTGGGCGAGATGGACCCCGGAGGTCAACACCGGCTCCGCGTCCCAGAAAACAGCCCCCTGCCGCCCCGGAGCCTCCCGCCAGAACCCCTCCCAGGACTCCCGGTACCGACCCGTCACGCTCATGCCCAACTCCCCAGGATGTGACACAAACCCGCCACACTTGGCGGGCCAGTACGGTGTATCGCGCCGGGGTCACGCGAACAAGCGCATGGCGCATTCCTTCACTGTGCGTTCGAGAAACGCGCGCCCCCCGGACCGATCAGCGGCGTGGCAGGGTCAGTTCGAACCACACGGTCTTCCCCGCCTTCGTCCGGCTCGCACCCCACTCACGCGCCAGGGTGCTCACCACCCGCAGTCCCCGCCCCTGCTCGTCGGCCGGCCCGGCACTGAGCAGGTTGGGCAGGTCGTGGTCGTCGTCGTCCACCTCGCACAGCAGTGTGTCCCCGCGCACCAACCGCAGCTCGACGGGGTGCCGATGGGAGTGCCGTACGGCATTGGTGACCAGCTCGCTCACCATCAGCTCGGCGCCGTCGGCCAGTTTCGCCAGCCCCCAGTCATGGAGCTGCTCCCGCACCACGGCCCGGGCCCGTCCCACCTCGGCGGGATCGAGCGGGAACCGCCACTCGGCGACGTCGTCCGGTGCGATGCCGTTGAGCCGGGCCATCAGCAGCGCCACGTCGTCCTTGCGCCCGCCGCGGGTGTTCAGCGCCCGGATGATCGCGTCGCAGGCGTCGTCCATGGAGGCGGCCGGATGCGCCGCGGACTCGGTGAGCGTGGCGAGCCCCACCCCGATGTCCTCGCCGCGCACCTCCACCAGACCGTCGGTGCACATCAGCAGCCGGTCACCGGGCTCCACGCGCACGCGTACCGCCTCGAAGGGCACCCCGCCGACGCCGATGGGCGCACCGGTGGGCAGGTCGAGCAGCTCGCTGCGCCCGTCCGAGGCCCGCACGACCACCGGCGGGATGTGTCCCGCGTTGGCGATCGCCAGCTCGCTCGCGATCGGGTCGTAGACGGCGTAGAGGCAGGTCGCGAGGTAGCTGTCCCCGAGCCGCTGGGCGAGGTCGTCGAGGTTGCGCAGCAGCTGGGCGGGCGGCAGGTCGAGCGCGGCCATGGTCTGGACGGCCGTGCGCAACTGGCCCATCATCGCGGCCGAGTTGAGCCCGTGCCCCATGACGTCGCCGACGACCAGGGCGGTGCGCGCGCCGGGCAGCTTGACGGAGTCGAACCAGTCGCCGCCGACGCGTCCGAGGAGGGTGCCCGGGAGATAGCGGGTGGCGATGTCGCAGCCCGCCATGCGCGGCGGGATGTGCGGCAGCATGCTGTCCTGGAGGGTCTCGGCGACGGACTCCTGGAAGGTGTACATGCGCGCGTTGTCGAGCACGAGGCCCGCGCGGGCGGCGAGTTCGGCGCCGGTGACCCGGTCCATGTCGTTGAACTCGACGCGCTCGGGGTGCCGTAGCAGGATCATGAACCCGAGGACCACATTGCGGGCCTTGAGCGGGACGACGAGCATGGAGCGGCCGGTGATCAGCGGCCGGATGTCCCGCTTCTCGAACTGCGAGGCGATGGCGTGGCCCATCTGCTCGCTGATGCGCGGCACCAGGACCGGCTCGCCGCTGGTCATGCACTGGAAGAACGGGGTGTGCGCGGGGAACGGCATGGCCTCGCCGACCGGCACCACGTCGTCCCAGCGGCCGGGTTCGTCGGTGTGTTCGAGGGCCACCCGGTGCCACATGGTGGTCGTGTCCGGCACGCCGTCGGGGAAGCCCTCGCCGGCCACGACCTGTTCGCGCAGATAGGTGCCGGCGACGTCGGTGAAGCGGGGCACGACCGCCTTGCTGACCTCGACGATGGTGCGGGACAGGTCGAGGGAGGTGCCGATCTTCCCGCTGACCTCGTTGAGGAACTCCAGGCGCTCACGCACGGCGACGTACTCGAGGTCCTCGCCCTCGTCCAGCTGGTCCTGCGGCAGGGGCAGGCCTTCCGCGACCGCCCTGGCCGCCCGCTCGCGGCGGGCCTTGCGCTCGGCGCGCCGGGGCACGCCCCAGTCGGGGGTGACGGGCACCCGGTCGTTCTGGCTGAACTCCAGCACCGGATAGCCCAGTTCGAGGATCTGCGCGACGATGCGGGCGCTTTCGCCGACGCTCATGCTCGGCAGGATCTCGGGGAGCCGGCGGGCCAGTTCGTCGGCGCCGGGGAAGTCGGTGTGCAGGGCGAAGGCGGGCGCGATCCGCTCGACGGCCACGGCGCCGTCGTCCAGGTCGAGGTCCTGGTGGAGTCCGTCCGCGTCGGCGGCGAGGACCAGCAGCCGCTCCTCGCCGGGGCCCACCAGGGGGTAGGCCCACCACAGCACGTCGGCGCGGTCCGCCCCCTGGACGGTGAGGCGGGCGCGGCCCGCGGCCGGGTAGGACAGGCCGCCGTCGAGGGACGACTCCAGGTCGGGTCCCAGTCCGTCGTAGGCCGCGTACCCGCCGTAGCTGCGCCGGTCCTCGGCGTCGGGAAGCGCTCCGGAGACGGGCAGCAGGTCGGCGGCCGGGCGGCCGATGGCCTGCTCCTTGGTCACGCCGAACAGGCGCCCCGCGCCCCGGCTCCAGTGGGACACCAGACCGACGCGGTCCACCACGACCACGGCCAGCGGGACACGTCCGGCCGCGGCGTGGCCGTCCGCCGCGCCGTTCCCAGCTCCGCGGCTGGGAGGTGCGCCCCTCTCGGTGCCACGGTCCATGGCCCTGGCCCTCTCTCCGCAAGATCTGTGCCGCCTGCTCCACCGTACGGCGCCGGTCGGTCACGGTGTGCGGCAATGCGGGAATTGGTCCGGTCCGCTCACCCCGGCGCGCGCCCCCGCGCTGACGTCCCGTCAGTCCTCGTGCCCCAGCTGGACGTCCCGTTCCAGGTGGCCCCCTCCGGCCATCCGCAGGACGGTGGCGACCGGCGGATATCCGGCGGCGATCACGGTGTACTCGCCGGCGGCGAGGTCGGCGAAGCGGAAGGTGCCGTCGGGCCCGGTGGTGAGGGTGTCCACGACATTGCCGGCCGCGTCGAGGAGCGTCACGCGCGCGTCCTCGACGGGCCGTCCCCCGCCGGCCCGCACGGTGCCGCGCAGCAGGGCCCCGCCCGTGAGCTCGACGTCCTGGCGGGTCTCCCGGGCGGCCCGCAGGGTGACGGGGAGCGCGGCGGGGCGGAACCCGGACGCGCCGGCGGCCAGGGTGTACTCCCCGGCGGGCAGTTCGGTGACGACATAGGTGCCCTCGGGCCCGCTGCGGGTGGTGGCGACGACCTCGCCGCGCGCGTCGGTGAGGGTGACGGCGGCGTCGGGCACGGGGGTGCCGTCGGCGGTCCGCACCCGGCCCGTCAGCCGGCCGGCGGCGCCGCCGAGCACGATGTCGAGTTCGACCGGCCGCTCGCCGACGGTCACCGAGACCGCCTGCGGCTGGTGGCCGCCGGCGGCGGCGATCAGGACGTACGACCCCGCTGCCGGCGCCGACAGCCCGTACCGCCCGTCCTCGCCACCGGCGCCCCGCCCGATCTGCGCCCCGGCCATGTCGATGAGGGTGAGGGCGGCCCCCGGCACGGCGGTCCCGTCGGAGTGCCGGACGGTGCCGTGCACGGGAAGGCGGTCGGAGTGGGGCGAGCGCGCCTGCGGGACCGGGGTGGTCTCCACCTCGGGGGCGTGGTGCGGCATCAGCGGTTTCTCCTTGAGGAAGAAGGCGATGAGCAGGCCGAGGACGAGGACCGGCACCAGGTAGAGGAAGATCCTCGGCATCGCGTCGGCGTAGGCCCGGATGTAGCCGTCGCGCAGCGCCGGGGGCAGGGCGTGGACGAGCTGCGGGGTGAGGGACTCGGGGTCGGGCAGCCCGGTGCCGGTGGGCAGTTCACCGGTGAGCGCGTCGGCGAGCCGGTGGGCGAAGAGGGTGCCGAAGACCGCCGCTCCGACGCTGCCGCCGATCTGCCGGAAGTAGTTGTTGGCGCTGGTGGCGGTGCCGAGGTCGGCGGGGCGGACCGAGTTCTGCACGGCGAGGACCAGCACCGGCATCACCATGCCGATCCCGGCGCCGAGCACGGCCGTCCAGAGGCTGTAGTGCAGCCGGGGTGTGTCGGCTTCGAGGTGGGACAGCAGCCACATGCCGAGGGCGGAGAGGGCACTGCCGAGGACGGGCCAGATCTTGTAGCGGCCGGTGTGGCTGATGAGCTGTCCGCAGACGACGGAGGCGCCCACGATTCCGGCCATCATGGGCAGCATCAGCAGCCCGGACTCGGTGGCGCTCACGCCGTCGACCATCTGGAGGAAGGTCGGCAGATAGCCGGCCGCACCGAAGAGCGCGACGCCGATCACCAGGCCCACCAGGCCGGTGACGTTGAAGACGGAGTCCCTGAACAGCCGGAGCGGGATGAGGGGTTCGACGGCGAAGTGCTCGGCCACGAGGAAGAGCGCCGCGGAGGCGGCCGCTCCGGCGCCGAGTCCGAGGACGACCCGGGAGTCCCAGGCGTACTCGGTGCCGCCCCAACTGGTCAGCAGGACAAGGCAGGTGGAGGCGGTGGCGAGCAGGAGCGTGCCGAGGACGTCGAAGCGGGGCCTGGCGGTGGGCCTCGGGAGCCTGAGGACGGCGGTGACGACGGCGAGGGTGACCAGGCCGAAGGGCACGTTGACGTAGAAGCACCAGCGCCAGGAGAGGTGGTCGGTGAAGTAGCCGCCGAGCAGCGGGCCGGCGACGGAGGCGAGTCCGAAGGCGGCGCCGATCAGGCCCATGAAGCGACCGCGGCGCCGGGGCGGCACGATGTCGGCGATGATCGCCTGCACACCGATCATGAGGCCGCCCGCGCCGACGCCCTGGACCGCGCGGAAGGCGATCAGCTGGTCCATCGTGGCGGCCCGTCCGGCGAGCGCCGAGCCGATGACGAAGACCACGATCGCGAACTGGAAGAGGCCCTTGCGGCCGAGCAGGTCGCCGAGCTTGCCGTAGACCGGCAGTCCGACGGTGGCGGTGAGCAGGTAGGCGGTGATCGCCCAGGACATGCGGTCCAGGCCGTGCAGCTCACCGACGATCCTCGGGAGCGCGGTGGCGACGATCATCTGCTCCAGCGCCGCGAGGAGCAGCGCGAGCATCAGTCCGAAGAAGACCAACCGCACCCGGCGCGGCCCGAGTTCGACGGCCGGGACCGGAGCCGCCGGGGGCGCTTCGACCCGTTCCTCGTACGCCGGAGTCGTCACGCCCACCTGCCGCTCCCCTCGTCACGCCTGTCACGCAATTCCCGCTTTGAGCGACAACTACGAACAAGCGCGACGAGTTACGACAGATCAGTGCGCCGGCCGGAGATCCACTCGATCCGGTGACCGAGATCAACATCCGCCGGGCGCGGGGAACTTACTTCTCGACCTCGGCGGCGAGCCGGTCGAGGAGGGCGTCGTAGATCCTGCCGAGGCCCTTGGGCGCGAAGGTCTTCTCGAAGAAGCCGCCGATGCCGCCGGCGCCGTCCCAGGTGGTGGTCACGACGACGCGGGACTTGCCCTCGCCGGCCGGGGTGACCCGCCAGGTGGTGACCATGGAGGAGTTGCGGTCCTTCTCGACGAGCTCGCCGTCGGTGGGCTCGGTGACCTCCAGGAGGCAGTCCCGGATCCGCTTGCTGGTGGCCTGGAGCTTCCAGTGGACGAGGGTGCCCTCGCCGTCGCCGCCCTCGCGCACCTCGTACTCGCTGAACTGCTCGGGCAGCACCTTGCCGCGGGTGCCGCTGTAGTCGGCGACGGCGTCGAACACCTTCTCCGCGTCCGCCGCGACGATCCGCTCCGTAGTGGCCTCGACCTGCGCCATCGACTTCCTCCAGGACTTCAAGTTCTCGGGGTCGGGGCAAGCCAACCACCCCGGCCCACGGCCTCCCAAATCGGGGTTGCACAGAAAATCGAACAAGTGTTTCACTCGAAGGGCAGTGCTACCGAGGAGGCCTCATGCGCTGGGAGAACCTCACCGAGTCCACGGAACACGGACGGGCCGACGCCGCCCTGTTCGGCGCCGACGCGGTGGTCAGCCGTACCTTCGACACACCCGAGTTCGCCGGGATCACGTTCCACGAGATCCGGGCCCGCTCGATCATCAACCGGGTGCCGGGCGCCTCCCGCATGCCCTTCGAGTGGACGGTCAACCCCTACCGGGGCTGCACACACGCGTGCGTGTACTGCTTCGCCCGCAAGACCCACAGCTATCTGGACCTGGACACCGGCCTCGGCTTCGACTCGCAGATCGTGGTCAAGGTGAACGCGCCCGAGCTGCTGCGCCGCCAGCTGGGCTCGCGCCGCTGGACGGGCGATCACATAGCCATGGGCACCAACGTGGACTGCTACCAGCGCGCGGAGGGCCGCTACCGGCTGATGCCGGGCATCCTCGGCGCCCTGCGCGACCACGCCAACCCCTTCTCGATCCTGACCAAGGGCACGCTGATCCTGCGCGACCTGGACGTGCTCAAGCAGGCGGCCGAGGTGACGGACGTCGGCATCTCGGTCTCGGTCGGCTTCACCGACCGCGAGCTGTGGCGGACCGTGGAGCCGGGCACCCCGGCGCCGGAGCGGCGCCTGGACGTCGTACGGACCCTGGGCGAGCACGGCATCGGGTGCGGGGTGCTGATGGCGCCGGTGATCCCGTTCCTGGGCGACAGTCCGGCACAGCTGCGGGCCACCGTGCGCGCGATCGCCGCCGCGGGGGCCACCTCGGTCACCCCGCTGGTGCTGCACCTGCGGCCGGGCGCCAGGGAGTGGTTCATGGCCTGGCTGAACCGGGAGCACCCGTACCTGGTACGCCGATATGAGCGGCTCTACGCGGACGGCGCCTACGCCCCGAAGTGGTACCAGCGCCGGATCACCCGTCAGGTCCACGAGCTGGCCCAGGAGTACGGCATCGGTCCCGCGGGCGCGGGGATGCCGCGGCGGATCCGGGAGCCGGAACCCGAGGTCGAGCCGGTGTCCGAACCGACCCAACTCACGTTGATCTGAGAGCGTTCGAGCGCATCATTCGGCCCAATCGGGTCAAGTATTGCCAGAACACGTTCTTCCGGGCGGGCTTTCCGGGACGATGCCGCGTGGACCGTGACCCTCGCGGCCCGAAACCCTCCGTCCTGGGAGGACTTCATGAGAAAACGCGCAGCCGTGCTGTGCGGCGCCGCGGTCGTCGTGGCCGGGACCTTCACCGCGGTCCCCGCCGAGGCCGGCACCCCACAGCCCCCGCAGACCGCCCGGCTCACCTGGAAGAAGTGCGGCACCACCGACTACCCGACGCTCCAGTGCGCGTCCCTCAAGGTGCCGCTCGACCACGCGAACCCGCACGGGCGGCAGATCACCCTCGCGCTGTCCCGCGTCCCGCACACCGCGAAGAAGTACCAGGGACCGCTGCTGGTCAACCCCGGCGGCCCCGGCGGCAGCGGTCTGACCCTCGCCGGGTTCGTCGCCGGGAGCCTGCCCAAGGCGGTCGCGGCCCAGTACGACGTCATCGGCTTCGACCCGCGCGGCGTCGGCCGGAGCAAACCCGCCCTCGACTGCGATCCGGGCTACTTCAACCCGGTGCGCCCGGACTCCGTGCCGAGCACCCCCGCGATCGAGAAGGCCAACCTCAAGCGCGTCAAGGCCTTCGCCGCCGCGTGCGGCCGCAAGTACGCGAGTGTGCTGCCGTACATCAACACCCTCGACGCCGTACGCGACATGGACTCCATCCGGCAGGCGCTCGGCGCCCGGCGGATCAACTACTTCGGCTACTCGTACGGCACCTATCTGGGAGCGGTCTACGCCAAGCTCTTCCCGCACCAGGTGCGCCGCCTGGTCCTCGACTCGATCGTGGACCCGACCGGCGTCTGGTACGAGGACAACCTCGGCCAGGACTACGCCTTCAACGACCGGCACCGCGCCCTGATGGCCTGGATCGCGAAGTACGACTCCACGTACAAGCTCGGCACCGACCCGGAGCGGATCGAGGCCAAGTGGTACGCCATGCGGGCGGCCCTCGCCAAGAAGCCCGCGGGCGGCAAGGTGGGCGCCTCCGAGCTGGAGGACACCTTCATCCCGGGCGGCTACTACAACGGCTACTGGCCCTATCTGGCCGAAGCGTTCTCGGCGTACGTGAACAAGAAGAACGCCGACCCGCTGGTGGAGGCGTACGAGAACTTCGCCGCCGTGGACGCCTCCGGTGACAACGGCTACAGCATCTACACCTCGGTGCAGTGCCGTGACGCCTCCTGGCCGCGCGACTGGCGGCAGTGGCAGAAGGACAACTGGGACGTGTACGAGAAGGCGCCGTTCATGGCCTGGAGCAACGCCTGGTACAACGCGCCGTGCGCGTTCTGGCCGACGGACTCGCTGAAGCCGGTGAACGTCGCCAACGGCAAGCTGCCGCCGACGCTGCTCTTCCAGGCGACGAACGACGCGGCCACCCCGTACCAGGGCGGCGCGACCGTCCACCGCCTGCTGGCCGGCTCCAGCCTCGTCGTCGAGCAGGGCGGCGGGAACCACGGCATCACGCTGAGCGGCAACGCGTGCCTGGACAAGTACCTGGCCGCGTATCTGACCGACGGCAGGGTGCCGCGCGGTCACGGCGAGGCCGACGCGGTGTGCAAGGCACTGCCCGACCCGAAGCCGCTGACCGCCAAGGCGGCGTCGACGTCCTCGCGGGGCGCGGCACTGCACGGGCTGCTCGGCTTCCGCGGCTGAGCGCCTGACGCTCCGTCGGGGACGGCGTTGTCAGTGGCGTGGTCCACCATGGACCCATGAGCGAGCTGACCAGGATCCCCGCCCCCGACGGGGTCGCCCCCGCGGCCCAGTACTCCCACGTGGTGCTGGGCCGCGGCCGTTTCGTCGCGATCTCCGGCCAGGTGCCGCTCGACGAGGACGGCAGGCTGGTCGGCGAGGGGGATCCCGGGGCCCAGGCCCGCCAGGTCTTCGAGAACCTCCGCCGCTGCCTCGCCGCCGCCGGGGCAACCTTCGACGACGTCGTCAAGCTCACCTACTTCGTCACGGACCTGGCCGCCATGCCGGCCCTGCGGGCGGCCCGCGCCGAGCACATACCCGACGACCGCCTGCCGGCGGCCTCGGCGGTGCGGGTGGCGGGGCTGGTGCGGCCGGAGTTCCTGATGGAGGTCGAGGCGTTCGCGGTGCTGGCCGGATAATTCGGGGGCCGGGGAGGGCGGGCGCGCCTAGGGTGCGGTCATGGACGACCCTCTCCTCATCCGCGAGATGACCCTCGCCGACTGCGACCGTGTCTCGGAGATCCGGATCCGGGGTTGGCAGAGCGCGTACCGGGGTCTCATGCCACAGCCGTTCCTCGACGCGCTCAGCGTGACGCAGGACGCCGAGCGCCGCCGTGCCCGGTTCCGGCAGGGCGGGGGCAGCGCGGTGGACCTCGTCGCCGAGCAGGACGGCGAGATCCTCGGCTGGGCCTGCCACGGCCCGTACCGCGATGGTGAACTGCGCACCGAGGACGCCGAGTTGTACGCGATCTATGTGGACGCCCAGCGCTTCCGCGGCGGCGTCGGGCACGCCCTGCTCCGAGAGTCCGTACGCCGCTGCACGACCGCCGGACACCCCCGCATGCTCCTGTGGGTCCTCGAGGGCAACACCCGCGCCCGACGCTTCTACGAACGCCACGGCTTTCGGGCCGACGGCACCGAGGAGCCCTATGAGGTGGACGGGGTCCCCGTACCGGAGGTGCGGTACACGAAGGACCTGTCCCTCTGACACCTCACCTGGGGCGAGGGATCCGCGCCAGCGCATGCACCGCCGCCTCCGCCAGCGCCGGATGCGCCAGGGCCTCGTTCAGCACCGGTCTGGCCCGGGTGTCGGCCAGGGTGCCGAGGCCCTCCACGCAGGCGAGCGCCACCCGCCGGTACGGGTCGTGCGGGCGCAGCCGGCGTTCCAGCGTGGTGATCAGCGCGGGCACCGACTCGGGGGCGCGCAGTTGGGCGAGCAGCCGGACCGGGTGCAGGGCGTAGGCGACCCGGAGTTCATTGGTGGCGAGGGCGGCGGCCGCGCGGGCGGTGCGCGGGTCTCCCAGGCGGGCCAGCGCGTACGCGGCGGCGGCACAGCGCGGCGGGTCGCGGTGGTTGAGCAGCAGGACGAGCGCCTCGAAGGCCCGGCGGTCCCCGGCCAGTCCGAGCCGGAACGCGGCCAGTTCCCGGGCCCACAGCGGCTGTCCGGGCGCGGTGAGCACTCCGGCCAGCTCGTCGAGGTCCTCGGTCGCCACCAGTCGGTCCAGGGCGGCCGACGCGCCCGCCTCCTGCCGTAAGCGCTCCGTGAGCGATCGCAACTCCTCGTCCATGAACCCGAGGTTAGGGGGCCCGCCCGAGGCGCGGGACGTACATCACAAATCCGGGGGCTGGCGCGCTCGTTACCCACCGGTTAAGCTCAGACGAGCGAGTTACCCACTCGCGGAACTCCTTGCGGTGGCCTGGTGACGCAGCCGCCGCGAGCGCAGTCGGTTCGGTACCTCGGGTACCACCAGTACGACCCGGCCTGGGGACAGGGCCGGTCGGCTTCCCCCGTCCTCCGGGCCTGTGCAGTGCCCGCGACGACGGCCCGGGCGTGTGCGCCAGCAGCCCGGAACACCCGCATTCCGCAGTTCCTCAACGCACCCGGTGCGCCCTAGGCGTACCGGGTCGCGCT
Organism: Streptomyces sp. NPDC057253; assembly: GCF_042669125.1. Classification (NCBI taxonomy): domain Bacteria; kingdom Bacillati; phylum Actinomycetota; class Actinomycetes; order Kitasatosporales; family Streptomycetaceae; genus Streptomyces; species Streptomyces sp. NPDC057253. The sequence continues at coordinate 35,273 of NZ_JBHUXV010000068.1, forward strand.
CCCAGTCGTCACCCTCATTCCTGGAGTTCCGCGATGGCCACTCCCCTGTCCGACCCCTCCCTGTCCCCGCTCCGGACGATCGCCGTCGTCGGCCTCGGCACCATGGGCACCGGCATCGCCGAGGTCCTCGCCCGGGCCGGCCGCGAGGTCGTCGGCATCGACATCAGCGAGGCGCAGGCCGCCAAGGCCCTCGCCGCCCTGGAGACCGCGACCGCCCGTGCCGTGGAGCGCGGCCGGCTCACCGAGCAGGAGCGCGCGGACGCCCTCGCCCGTGTCCGCACCTCCACCGACCTGCGTGCGGCGGCCGACGCCGACCTCGTCATCGAGGTGGCTCCGGAGTCGTACGAGATCAAGCACCAGATCTTCCGTGAGCTGGACGGGATCGTGCGCCCGGAGACGATCCTCGCGACCGGCACCAACGCCCTGTCCGTGACCCGCCTGGCCGCCGACTCGGCCCGCCCGGAACGCGTCCTGGGTCTGCACTTCTTCAACCCGGCGCCCGCGATGAAGCTGGTCGAGGTCGTCTCCTCGGTGCTCACCGCCCCGGCGGCCGTCACCGCGGTCACCGACCTCGCCCTCGACCTCGGCAAGGAGCCCGTCGCGGTCGGCGACCGGCCCGGATTCGTGGCGGACGGGCTGCTGTTCGGCTACCTCAACCAGGCGGCCGCGATGTACGAGGCGAAGTACGCCTCCCGCGAGGACATCGACGCGGCGATGCGGCTCGGCTGCGGTCTGCCGATGGGCCCCCTGGCCCTGCTGGACCTGATCGGCATCGACACCGCGCGCACGGTCCTGGAGGCCATGTACGCCGAGTCCCACGACCGGCTGCACGCCCCCGCGCCGATCCTCAAGCAGCTCAGCGAGGCGGGTCTGACCGGCCGTAAGTCGGGACGCGGTTTCTACACGTATGAGGCCCCGGGCGGCGCGACGGTCGTGCGGGACGCGCTGACGCCCCTGGAGAGCTCCGAGAAGGCCGCGGGCCGCGAGATCCGCTCGGTCGGGGTCGCCGGTTCCGGGACCATGGCCTCCGGGATCGCCGAGGTCTTCGCCAAGGCCGGCTACGAGGTCGTCCTCGCCGCCCGCAGCGAGGAGAAGGCGCAGACCGCCAAGGCCCGTATCGGCAAGTCGCTTTCGCGCTCCGTCGACAAGGGCCGGATGACCGCCGAGGCGGCCGCCCAGACCCTGGACCGGATCACCCCGGCGGGCTCCTACGAGTCCTTCGCGGACGTCGACCTGGCCGTCGAGGCCGTCGCCGAGGACCTGGAGATCAAGCAGCAGCTGTTCGCCGCGCTGGACAAGGTCTGCAAGCCGGGCGCGGTCCTGGCCACCACGACCTCCTCGCTGCCCGTCGTCGCCTGCGCCCGCGCCACCTCGCGCCCGCAGGACGTGATCGGCATGCACTTCTTCAACCCGGCGCCCGCGATGAAGCTGGTCGAGGTCGTCCGCACGGTCCTGACGGCCGAGGACGTCCACGCGACGGTCCGCGAGGTCTGCGTCCGGATCAAGAAGCACGCGGTGGACTGCGGGGACCGGGCGGGCTTCATCGTGAACGCCCTGCTGTTCCCCTACCTCAACAACGCGATCAAGATGGTGCAGGAGCACTACGCGTCGCTCGACGACATCGACGCGGCGATGAAGCTGGGCGGCGGCTACCCGATGGGGCCCTTCGAGCTCCTGGACGTCGTCGGGCTCGATGTCTCGCTCGCGATCGAGAAGGTCCTGCACCGGGAGTTCCGCGACCCGGGCCTGGCCCCGGCCCCGCTCCTGGAGCACCTGGTGGCCGCGGGCTGCCTCGGCCGCAAGACCGGCCGTGGCTTCCGCGAATATGCCCGCCGCTGAGCAGGCCGGCGACTGGTTCGGCGGCGGGGAGGACTGGGGCGGGCTGCTCGACCCCGGGGGTCATCCCCCGCCGCCCTGGGCGGGCGGCTCCTCGTCGGCCCGGGGCGGGACAAACCCCGGACACGCGCACCAACCTGCATACATGCAGTACGTTCGGGGCATGCCCCAGCCCGCCAAGTCGTCCCGTACACCAGCCACTCCCGACGCACCGGAGAGTGCCGCCGGCAGTCGCGCGGCCGCCCAGCGGCTCAAGATGCGCCGCGAACTGGCGGCCGCCGCGATGGAGCTGTTCTCCACCAAGGGGTACGAGGCGACCACCGTCGACGAGATCGCGGCCGCGGCCGGGGTCGCGCGCCGCACCTTCTTCCGCCACTTCCGTTCCAAGGAAGAGGCGATCTTCCCCGACCACGACGACACCCTGATCCGCGCGGAGGCGGTGCTCAACGCGGCCCCGGCGCACGAGCATCCGCTCGACACGGTGTGCCGCGGCATCAAGGAAGTCATGAAGATGTACGCGGCCCGGCCGGAGATCTCGGTCGCCCGCTACAAGCTGACACGCGAGGTGCCGACGCTGCGGGAGGCGGAGATCGCGTCGGTGGCCCGCTACGAGCGGCTGTTCACGCGCTATCTGCTCGGGCACTTCGACGAGCACGCCCATGACGACGACGCGAACGACGACCCCCTGCTGGCCGAGGTCGCCGCGTCCGCCGTGGTCACGGCCCACAACCACGTGCTGCGGCGGTGGCTGCGGGCCGGGGGGCAGGGGGACGTGGAGGCACAGCTGGACCACGCCTTCGCGATCGTGCGGAAGACCTTCGGGACGGGCATCGGGGCGGGCCGCACCACGAGCGCCCAGCCGGCGACCGCCGCGACGGTCTCCACCCAGGGCGAGGTCCTGGTCGCCCTCGCCCGCACCGACGCACCGCTGGACGAGGTCATGCGCACCATCGAACAGGCGCTCAAGGAACGCTGAACGGTTCTTCGCCGCTGTGACGACGGCCACCCTTCGGGGTGGCCGTTTTGCCATGTCAGAGACCCTTTTCGGGCACCTTTCAACGGCCGTTCGATCGATCATCGCTCATTTGTTACGTAAAGATTTCATCTGAGAGCAATCTCTGGCACTCAGTGCCTTGCACGGTGGCACGCGGTGTCTTACGTTGAGGGTGTCCGGGCGGCCGGCGTGCAGAGACCTTTCGTACGCCGGCTGTCCCAGCAAGTCATCGACCTGCCCGCCCGGACGCCTGCGTCACAGGCAACCTCCCGCGCCACAAAGCGCTGCCGAACAGCATGACCGCCGAACCGACGGCACCGACGTAACCCTCAGCGTCTCCCCTCAAGACGCCATTCGCCGGAGGCAACACCGTGACCGTGAAGGACATCCTGGACGCGATCCAGTCGCCGGACTCGACCCCGGCCGACTTCGCCGCACTGCCGCTCCCCGAGTCGTACCGCGCGATCACCGTGCACAAGGACGAGACGGAGATGTTCGCGGGGCTCGACTCCCGCGACAAGGACCCGCGCAAGTCGATCCACCTCGACGACGTGCCGGTGCCCGAACTCGGCCCGGGCGAGGCCCTGGTCGCCGTCATGGCATCGAGTGTCAACTACAACTCGGTGTGGACCTCGATCTTCGAGCCGCTGTCGACCTTCGGCTTCCTGGAGCGCTACGGCCGCACCAACGACCTGGCCAAGCGCCACGACCTGCCGTACCACATCATCGGCTCCGACCTCGCGGGCGTCGTCCTGCGCACCGGCCCCGGCGTCAACGCCTGGAAGCCCGGCGACGAGGTCGTCGCGCACTGCCTGAGCGTCGAGATGGAGTCGAGCGACGGCCACAACGACACCATGCTCGACCCGGAGCAGCGCATCTGGGGCTTCGAGACCAACTTCGGCGGCCTCGCGGAGGTCGCGCTGGTCAAGTCGAACCAGCTGATGCCCAAGCCGGACCACCTCAGCTGGGAGGAGGCCGCCGCCCCCGGCCTGGTCAACTCGACCGCGTACCGGCAGCTCGTCTCCCGCAACGGCGCCGGCATGAAGCAGGGCGACAACGTCCTGATCTGGGGTGCGAGCGGTGGACTCGGGTCGTACGCCACGCAGTTCGCCCTCGCCGGCGGCGCCAACCCGATCTGTGTCGTCTCCAGCGACCAGAAGGCGGACATCTGCCGCTCGATGGGCGCGGAGGCGATCATCGACCGCAACGCCGAGGGCTACAAGTTCTGGAAGGACGAGCAGACCCAGGACCCCAAGGAGTGGAAGCGCTTCGGCAAGCGCATCCGTGAGCTCACCGGCGGCGAGGACATCGACATCGTCTTCGAGCACCCGGGCCGCGAGACCTTCGGCGCCTCCGTGTTCGTCACCCGCAAGGGCGGCACCATCACCACCTGCGCCTCCACCTCGGGCTACATGCACGAGTACGACAACCGCTATCTGTGGATGTCCCTGAAGCGGATCATCGGCTCGCACTTCGCCAACTACCGCGAGGCCTGGGAGGCCAACCGGCTCATCGCGAAGGGCAAGATCCACCCCACTCTGTCGAAGGTCTACTCCCTGGAGGAGACCGGCCAGGCGGCCTACGACGTGCACCGCAACCTCCACCAGGGCAAGGTCGGCGTGCTGTGCCTCGCCCCCGAGGAGGGTCTCGGCGTGCGCGACGAGGAGAAGCGCGCCCAGCACATCGACGCCATCAACCGCTTCCGCAACGTCTGAGACACCCGGGGTCATAGATGACTGAGCGTCAGCCCGCCGAAGGCGTGCGGAACAAGGACCGGCCGTGGCTCATGCGCACGTACGCCGGTCACTCCACGGCCGAGGCGTCCAACGAGCTGTACCGGCGCAACCTCGCCAAGGGCCAGACGGGTCTGTCGGTCGCCTTCGACCTGCCGACCCAGACCGGCTACGACTCCGACCACATCCTCGCCCGCGGCGAGGTGGGCCGGGTCGGCGTGCCGATCGCGCACCTCGGTGACATGCGCCGGCTGTTCCAGGACATCCCCCTGGAGCAGATGAACACCTCGATGACGATCAACGCCACCGCCATGTGGCTGCTGGCGCTCTACCAGGTCGTCGCCGAGGAGCAGGGTGCGGACATCACCCAGCTCCAGGGCACGACCCAGAACGACATCGTCAAGGAGTACCTGTCCCGCGGGACGCACGTCTTCCCGCCGGGGCCGAGCCTCCGGCTGACGACGGACATGATCGCGTACACGGTCTCCCACATGCCGAAGTGGAACCCGATCAACATCTGCAGCTACCACCTGCAGGAGGCGGGCGCCACGCCGGTCCAGGAGATCGCGTACGCGATGTCCACGGCCATCGCGGTCCTGGACGCCGTCCGGGACTCCGGCCAGGTGCCGCAGGAGCGCATGGGCGACGTCGTCGGCCGTATCTCCTTCTTCGTGAACGCGGGTGTCCGCTTCATCGAGGAGATGTGCAAGATGCGCGCCTTCGGCCGCATCTGGGACCAGGTCACGCGTGAGCGCTACGGCATCGAGAACCCCAAGCACCGCCGCTTCCGGTACGGCGTCCAGGTCAACTCCCTGGGGCTGACCGAGGCGCAGCCGGAGAACAACGTCCAGCGGATCGTGCTGGAGATGCTGGCCGTGACGCTCTCCAAGGACGCACGCGCGCGTGCAGTGCAGCTGCCGGCCTGGAACGAGGCGCTGGGGCTGCCCCGGCCCTGGGACCAGCAGTGGTCGCTGCGCATCCAGCAGGTCCTCGCCCACGAGAGCGACCTGCTGGAGTACGAGGACATCTTCGAGGGCTCGCACGTCATCGAGGCGAAGGTGAGCAGGCTCGTCGAGGAGTCGCTCGCGGAGATCGAGCGGATCCAGGAGATGGGCGGCGCGATGGCGGCCGTCGAGTCGGGCTATCTGAAGTCGCAGCTCGTCTCCTCGCACGCCGAGCGGCGGGCCCGTATCGAGTCCGGTCAAGAGAAGATCGTGGGCGTCAACATCTTCAACACGACCGAGCCCAATCCACTGACCGCGGATCTCGATCAAGCGATCCAGACAGTCGATCCAGCTGTCGAGGCCCGGGTCATCCAGTCGTTGCAGAACTGGCGCGACACCCGCTACCAGCCGCCCTTCAACCACCCGCGCCCCTGCAAGGCGCTGGAGAAGCTGAAGGAGGCCGCGCGCGGCACCGGCAACCTCATGGAGGCCACCCTGGAGTGCGCCCGCGCGGGTGCCACGACCGGCGAGTGGGCCGGGGCCCTGCGGGAGGTGTTCGGGGAGTTCCGGGCGCCCACGGGCGTCTCCTCGGCGCCGGTGGCGGTCCCCGCGGAGGAGGGCTCGGCCATGGCCGACGTCCGCCGCAAGGTGGACCTCACGGCGAAGGACCTCGGTGTCGGCAAGCTGCGCTTCCTGGTCGGCAAGCCGGGCCTGGACGGGCACTCCAACGGCGCCGAGCAGATCGCGGTACGCGCGCGTGACGCCGGCTTCGAGGTGGTCTACCAGGGCATCCGGCTGACGCCCGAGCAGATAGTGGACGCGGCGCTCGCGGAGGACGTGCACGCGGTCGGGCTGTCGATCCTGTCCGGCTCGCACGCCCAGCTCGTTCCGGACGTGCTGGAGCGGCTCAGTGTGGCCGGTGCCACAGATGTACCCGTCATCGCCGGTGGGATCATCCCCAATGGAGACGCCGAACAGCTCAGGGCTGCCGGCGTGGCCGCGGTCTTCACCCCGAAGGACTTCGACATCACCGGCATCATCGGCCGCATCGTCGACGAGATCCGGAAAGCGAACAAGCTCGACCCCCTGGAGGTCCCCGCATGACCGTCAACCGTCTGCGTCCCCGCCGCTCGTGTCTCGCGGTACCGGGAAGCAACCCCCGCTTCCTGGAGAAGGCGCAGGGCCTCCCGGCGGACCAGGTCTTCCTCGACCTGGAGGACGCGTGCGCCCCGCTCGCCAAGCCCGAGGCGCGGCACACCATCGTCAAGTTCCTCAACGAGGGTGACTGGACCGGCAAGACGAGGGTCGTGCGCGTCAACGACTGGACGACCGAGTGGACGTACCGCGATGTCGTCACGGTCGTGGAGGGCGCTGGCCAGAACCTCGACTGCATCATGCTGCCGAAGGTGCAGACGGCCGAGCAGATCGTGGCCCTGGACCTGCTGCTGACGCAGATCGAGAAGACGATGGGCTTCGAGGTCGGCAAGATCGGCATCGAGGCGCAGATCGAGAACGCGCAGGGCCTGAACAACGTCAACGAGATCGCGACCGCGTCCCAGCGCGTCGAGACGATCATCTTCGGCCCGGCCGACTTCATGGCGTCGATCAACATGAAGTCGCTGGTCGTGGGCGAGCAGCCGCCCGGCTACCCGGCGGACGCCTACCACTACATCCTGATGAAGATCCTGATGGCGGCCCGCGCCAACAACCTCCAGGCGATCGACGGCCCCTACCTCCAGATCCGCAACATCGACGGCTACCGCGAGGTCGCCCAGCGCGCCGCGGCCCTCGGTTTCGACGGCAAGTGGGTGCTGCACCCGGGCCAGGTCGAGGCGTCCAACGAGATCTTCTCGCCCTCCCAGGAGGACTACGACCACGCCGAGCTGATCCTGGACGCGTACGACTACTACACGTCCGAGGCGGGCGGCAAGAAGGGCTCGGCGATGCTCGGCGACGAGATGATCGACGAGGCCAGCCGCAAGATGGCGCTGGTCATCTCCGGCAAGGGGCGCGCGGCCGGCATGCAGCGCACCTCCAAGTTCGAGATCCCGGAGGCCTGAGCGCGATGCAGTTCGGACGCACCTACGAGGAGTTCGAGGTCGGCGCGGTCTACAAGCACTGGCCCGGGAAGACGGTCACCGAGTACGACGACCACCTCTTCTGCCTCCTGACCATGAACCACCACCCGCTCCACATGGACGTCAACTACGCCGAGAAGACGACCGACTTCGGCAAGAACGTGGTGGTCGGGAACTACATCTACTCCCTGCTGCTCGGCATGTCGGTGCCGGACGTCTCCGGCAAGGCGATCGCCAACCTGGAGATCGAGTCGCTCAAGCACGTGGCGCCGACCTTCCACGGGGACACGATCTACGGCCAGACGACCGTGCTCGACAAGTGGCCCTCCAAGTCGAAGAACGACCGCGGGATCGTCCACGTCGAGACCAAGGGCTACAAGCAGGACGGCACGCTGGTCTGCGTGTTCCGCCGCAAGGTCATGGTGCCCACCGAGACCTACATCAAGGAGCGCGGCGGCGAGCAGCCCGGCCGCCCGGAACTTCAGGAGGGCTGAGCCCGATGGCACGCCTCGCCCAGACCGCCGGTCTGACGGACATCCAGCAGGAGATCCTGTCCACCGTCCGGGACTTCGTGGACAAGGAGATCATCCCGGTCGCGACCGAGCTGGAGCACCGCGACGAGTACCCGCAGCAGATCGTCGACGGGCTCAAGGAGTTGGGCCTGTTCGGCCTGATGATCCCCGAGGAGTACGGCGGTCTGGGCGAGTCCCTCCTGACCTACGCGCTGTGCGTCGAGGAGATCGCCCGCGGGTGGATGTCGGTGTCCGGCATCATCAACACCCACTTCATCGTGGCGTACATGCTCAAGCAGCACGGCACGCAGGAGCAGAAGGACCACTTCCTGCCGAGGATGGCGGCCGGCGACATCCGGGGCGCGTTCTCGATGTCGGAGCCGGGCCTGGGCTCGGATGTGTCCGCCATCACGTCGAAGGCGGTCAAGGACGGCGACGAGTACGTCCTGAACGGGCAGAAGATGTGGCTCACGAACGGCGGAACGTCAAGTCTGGTCGCCGTTCTCGTCCGAAGTGATGAAGGACACCCCGAGGGCACCGCACCCCACAAGTCGATGACGACCTTCCTGATCGAGAAGGAGCCCGGTTTCGGAGAGGTCCGCCCCGGCCTCACCATCCCCGGGAAGATCGACAAGATGGGCTACAAGGGTGTCGACACCACCGAACTGATCATGGATGGCCTGCGGCTTCCGGCCGATCGGGTGCTCGGCGGGACCACCGGCCGAGGTTTTTACCAAATGATGGACGGCGTGGAAGTGGGCCGCGTGAATGTGGCGGCGCGTGGCTGCGGCGTCGCTCAGCGTGCCTTCGAACTGGGTGTCCAGTACGCCCAGCAGCGCCACACTTTCGGCAAGCCGATCGCCCAGCACCAGGCGATTCAGTTCAAGCTGGCCGAGATGGCTACCAAGGTCGAGGCCGCGCATGCGATGATGGTCAACGCGGCACGCAAAAAGGACTCCGGGGAGCGAAACGACCTTGAGGCAGGGATGGCGAAGTACCTCGCCTCCGAATACTGCAAGGAGGTCGTGGAAGACGCCTTCCGGATCCACGGCGGCTACGGCTTCTCCAAGGAGTACGAGATCGAGCGTCTCTACCGTGAGGCGCCGATGCTGCTGATCGGTGAAGGTACCGCCGAGATCCAGAAAATGATCATCGGCCGCAGGCTGCTCGAAGAGTATCGTTCTCAAGGCTAGATGTCCGGATACGGGGTGTTTTCTTGGAGAAGAAGATCACACCCCGTCGACGGGCTTCAGCCGTCGACTCGGCTTCCTGGCTTGCCCAGTTGTGGCCTCCGACCGGTACGATCCCGGAAAGCCGCCGTCCCCCGTCTAGTGCGCGGCATCATCCGCTACGAAGGTCATCCATGCCCCACAGCCAAACCTCTGCACCTCGCGACAGCCTGGCAGGCGTACGCCTGGCGCGCGGAGCATCGCCGTGGCTCCTTCCGACCGTCGCCACCGCAGCCGTCAGCCTGCTGCGCGCACGCCGCTCCGGCGTCGCGAAGGCCGTCGCCGTGCCCACCACCGCGCTGGCGGCGGGCATGCTGTGGTTCTTCCGCGACCCCGAGCGCGAGATCGCCCCGGGCCGGGTCATCTCCCCGGCCGACGGCGTGGTGCAGAGCATCATGCCGTGGAAGGACGGTCGCACCCGCGTCGCGATCTTCATGAGCCCGCTCAACGTCCACGTCAACCGCGCGCCGCTCTCCGGCACGGTGACGTCGGTCGAGCACATCCCCGGTGGGTTCGTGCCGGCGTTCAACAAGGAGAGCGAGAACAACGAGCGCGTCGTCTGGCACTTCGACACCGAGCTCGGTGACATCGAGATGATCCAGATCGCCGGCGCGGTGGCCCGCCGTATCGTCCCCTACATCCCGCAGGGCACGAAGGTCGAGCAGGGTGAGCGCATCGGTCTGATCCGCTTCGGCTCACGCGTCGACATCTACCTGCCCGAGGGCGTGGAGGTCGCGGTCGAGGTCGGCCAGAAGACGGTGGCTGGGGTGACTCGCATTGACCGTGATTGATCCCGAGACACAGGCGGGCTGGGTGCCCGAGGCCGACGAGGTGGACGACGAGGAGGAGATGCCTCTTTCTCTCCGCCTCTCAATAGCGGACACCCTCACCCTCGGCAATGCCACGTGCGGCTTCATGGCGGTGTACTTCACCACCACCGGCATCCTGATCCCGCACCTCACCGACAGCCAGGAATCCGGCATGGCGCGCAACAGCGCGGCCACCGCCGTCATCCTGATGCTGTGCGCCGCGGTCTTCGACCTGTTCGACGGCCTGGTGGCACGCAAGCTGCGGTCCTCGCCGATGGGCGCGGAGCTGGACAACCTCTCCGACCTGATCAGCTTCGGCCTCGCGCCGGCGTACTTCGTCCTCGTCTACGGCATGGTGGCGGACGACGCGTCGCAGAAGGTGGCCGCGGTCGGGGCGGTGGTGGTGCTCCTCGCGGTGGTGCTGAGACTCGCGCGGTTCTCCTGCGTGACGGTGAAGGACGGCACCTTCCAGGGCATGCCGTCCCCGTTCGGCGCGCTGACGGTGGTCTCGATCGTCCTCCTGGAGCTGCCCTTCGTGGCGACGCTCCTGGCGATCCTCGGGACGGCGTGGCTGATGGTGAGCCGGGTCGAGTACCCGAAGCCGCGGGGCCGCCTCGCGGTCGGGATGCTCTCCTGGATCGTGCTGGGCATGGGCCTTCTCGCGGCCTGGGCGTTCGGCGCGCCGGGCGGCCAGCTCCTGCTCCAGACGGGTTGCGCCCTCCAGCTGGTGATGGGCGCGGTGATCCCCCTGTTCGCCACGGCCCGCCGGGTGAACAACTTCCGCGACAACCGTCGTGAGGCACGCGCGGCGCAGCTGCCGTAACGAATGCTCGTGGGTGAGGGGCTCGAACCGATTCCGGTTCGAGCCCCTCAGTCGTTCTCAGGCCCCCGGTGTGTACGCCTTCGCCGCCTCGGAGGCCCCTGCCTCCCGTACGACCTTCATGCCGCCCGTCACGCTCTTGTCCGGCTGGAGGATCACGCTCTCGTGGGAGGACGGGGACTTCGGGTCGGTGAAGTCCTGGGTGACGCCGAAGCCGATGTCGTAGGAGTCGATCGACAGCAGGGCCTTGTCGACGCCCTCCCTCGTGAGGTCCTTGGCGGTGCAGGCCTTCTTCAGCGCCTCGCCGAAGGCCGACGCGGCGGTCCAGCCGGCGACGATGCCGTTGTCCAGGGCGTCGTCCGGGTAGGCGGCCCGGTAGTCGGCGACCAGCTTCTTCGCCTCGGGCGTGTCCGCGCCGATGGGGAGCGAGGGCGAGGCCACGTAGTAGTTCTTCATCAGGGCCGGGCCCGCCTGGGTGGCGAGCAGTTGGGGCGCGAACGCCGAGTTGTTGCCGATCACCGGCACGCCGAAGCCGCTCGCCGCCGCCACCCCGACCAGCGAGGCCGCCTGCCGTGGCCCCGCGCTGATCACGATCGCCTTGACCCCGGCCTGTTTGAGGGCGGTGACCTGGGCCGTCATGTCGTTGTCGGTCGGCTTGATCTTCTGCTCGACGACGGTCAGCCCGGCCTCCTTGGCGATGTGCTTCGAACCGGCCAGCGCGCTCTCGCCGTAGTCGCCCTCGAAGTACACATGGCCGACCTTGTCGCCCTTCTTGATCCCCTTCTCCTTGATCAGGAAGTCGACCGCGTTGATGGTCTCGATGTCGTACGTGGATCCGATGACCCGGATGTACGGGCTGCCCAGCAGCGCCGACGACCAGGCCTGCGGCAGCACCAGCGCCTTGTCCTGGCCGTCGATCCGCTGCTTGACCGCGGCGACGAACGGCGAGCCGATGAACTGCGCGAAGCCCAGCACCTTCGGCTCCAGCTCGGTGTAGCCGGACACGGCCTTCTGCGGGTCGTAGCCGTGGTCGCGGACCGAGAGGGCGACCTTGTAGCCGCAGACGCCCCCGGCGGCGTTGAGCTGCTTCACATACAGCTGCTGGGCCTGGGTGACGCTCTTGCCGAGGGTCGCGTAGACGCCGGTCATGTCGGTGAGCGCGCCGAGGCTGATCGTCTTGCCGGAGACCCCCTCGCCCGTCTTCACCCCGCCCGCGGCCGCCTTGTCGCCGTCCCCGTCGGAGTCCTTGGCCTTGGAGCTGCACCCGGCCAGCAGCAGCAGCGCGGCGAGGGCACCGGCGGCGGTCCTGGTCACGTACGTCGTCGTGATCATCGTTCCTCCGTGTGGGTTCTGGTGCGACGCCGGGCGGCCACGCCGACCAGGCCGCCGGGCAGGAACAGCACCACCAGCACGACGGCGGCGCCGTAGAGGTACCGGGAGGCCTCGCCCGGTGCGATCCCGCCCGTGCCGGGGGCGGAGACGAGGGGCAGCGCGTCGCTCCAGCGGGTCAGCAGCTGCGGCAGCAGGGAGACGAAGACGGCCCCGGCGACCGCCCCGGAGACCGAGCCGAGCCCGCCGATGACGATCATCGCGAGGTATTCGAGCGACAGCGTGATGCCGAAGTAGTCGGGCACCGTCCGCTGGAAGACCAGCGCGAGCAGGACGCCCGCCAGTCCCGCGTACATCGACGACAGCACGAACACGGCGGCCCGGTGGCGGGCGACCGGCACGCCGAGGACCCCGGCCGCGATGCGGTGGTCGCGGATGGCGTTCATGGCCCGCCCCGGACGGCCGCGCAGGACACCCCGGGCGAACAGCGCGCCGGCCGCCAGCAGCACGAGACCGGCGTACCAGAGCTTCTCCGCCGACCCGAACGGCACCGCGGCGACCAGGAGTTCACGGTCGTCGAAGGTGAGGCCGAACAGGCTCAGCGGCGGTACGTCACGGCCGTTGGCGCCGCCCGTGAGGTCGTGCGCGTTGAACATCACGTGCTGGCCGATGAAGACGAGCGCGAGCGTGGCGATGCCCAGGTAGGCGCCGCTGAGCCGCCCGGAGATGGGGCTGAACAGTCCGCCCGCGACCCCCGCGACCAGCACCGCGAGCACGGCCGCGAGCCAGGTCGGCAGGCCGAGGCCGGTCAGCCCGTCGCCGCCGTCGGCCGCGAACACGCAGTAGCCGTAGGCCCCGACGGCGAGGAAGAAGGCGTGCCCCATGGAGAGCTGGCCGGTCGCGCCGGTGAGGAGGTTGATGCCGATCGCGCCGATCGCCGCGGCCATCGCGAACAGGCCCGCCTGGAGCCAGAACCGGTCCAGGTAGAAGGGCAGGGCGAGGAGCAGGACGGCCGTCGCGGTCCAGAGGTACGTCCGTGCGCTCAGGAACCTGAGCGGTCTCACCAGGGCCTCAGACACGGGCGAGCTCCTTGGTGCCGAACAGCCCCGCGGGCCGTATGAGCAGGATCGCGACCATCACGAGGTAGGGGGCGAGGTCCCCCAACCCCCGGCCCAGGAAGGTCAGGTCGCTCTGGTAGCCGGTGGCCAGGGACTCGGTGACGCCGACCAGCAGTCCGCCCACCAGGGCGCCCGTCGTCGAGTCGAGGCCGCCGAGGATGGCCGCCGGGAACGCCTTGAGCGCGGCGAGCGAGGTGGCCCGCTCCAGCCCTGGCGTCGGGAAGACGGTGAGGAACAGGGCGGCCACGGCGGCGAGTCCGCCCGCCACCGCCCACGCGCCGAGCGACACCCGCCCGAGCCGTACGCCCATCAGCGCGGCGGTCTCCGCGCTCTCCGCCGCCGCCCGCATGGCCACACCCCACGACGTGTACCGGAAGGCCAGCAGGAACGCCGTGATGAGCAGCGCGGCGGCCACGAACGCGGCGATCCGGGTGTGGGCGAGGGAGATCGGCCCGACCTTCAGCACCTCGTCGCCCCACGGGTCACCGAGCGCGAGGACGTCGGTGCCGATACGGCGGGTCAGTTCGGTCGTCAGCAGGATGTCGACGCCGATGGTGACGATGGCCAGCACGCTGTGGTCGCTGCCCCGGTAGCGCCGCATCACCAGGAACTCCACGGCCGCCCCGACCAGCGCGGCCCCCGCGATCCCCACGAGCAGCGCGGGCCAGAACCCGAGGTCGTCGTGGAGGCTCGCGGTGACGTATCCGCCCGCCAACAGCAGTGAGGCGTGGGCGAAGTTGACGACCTCGGTGGCCCGGAAGATCACCACGAACCCGAGCGCGATCAGTGCGTACACCGACCCCAACGAGACGCCGTTCAGCAGGATTTCGGCGAAGGTGCTCATGACGCCGTCCCCAAGTACGCCTGTACGACGGCCGGATCGTTCTGTACGTCGGCCGGGGCGCCGTCGGCGATCCGGCGCCCGAAGTCCAGTACGGTCACCGCGTCCGCGAGCCGCATCACCACCCCCATGTCGTGTTCGACCAGCACGATCGAGATGCCGAGGGAGTCGCGGAGACCCGCGATCACCGCGGCCGTCCGGCGCCGTTCGTCGGCGGTCATGCCCGCGACCGGCTCGTCGAGAAGCAGCAGGCGGGGCTCCATGCAGAGCGCGCGGGCGAGTTCGGCGAGCTTCTGCTGCCCGTACGGCAGGGAGCCGGCGGGCCTCGCCAGGCAGTCCGCGATGCCGACGAACTCGGCGATCTCCCGGACGCGTTCACGGTGCCGGTGCTCCTCCCGGGCCGCCGACGGCAGCCGAAGTCCCGCGGCGAGGAAACCGGTTCGGGTGAGCCGGTGACGGCCCAGCAGCAGGCAGTCCTCGACGGAGGCCCGGGGCGGCAGGGCGAGGTTCTGGAAGATGCGGGCCACGCCGAGCGCGGCGATGCGGTGCGCGGGCATGCCGGTCAGCTCGTGCGCGCCGAAGCGGACGCTGCCCGCGGTGGCCCGGTAGACCCCGGACAGAACGTTGAAGCAGGTGGATTTTCCTGCCCCGTTGGGGCCGATGAGGGCGTGGACGGTGCCGGGGCGGACGGTGAAACCTACGTCGTCGAGGGCGGTGAGTCCGGCGAAGCGGACGGTGAGGTGGCTCACCTCCAGGGCAGGGAGGGTCGAAGGCGGGGCGGTGGAGGCTGGTGGGGTCACCCCTCCCACCTCGCCAGGGTCCGTCCGGTCGCCTGCTCCGCGTCCGCCGCCGCGTCCTCGTCGACCACGCCCAGGTAGCGGCGGCGGACCTCGTCGGAGGCGGCGAGTTCGGCGGCCGGGCCCGAGAGGGTGACCTCGCCGACTTCGAGGACGTACGCGCGCGTGGCGAGGCGCAGGGCGAGGGCCGCGTTCTGTTCGACGAGGAGGACCGAGGTGCCCTGGGCGTTGATCTCGCGGACGGTGTCGGCGATCCGCCGGGCCATGAGCGGGGCGAGGCCGAGGGAGGGTTCGTCGAGGAGGAGGACCTGGGGTGCAGCCATCAGGGCGCGGGCGACGGCGAGCATCTGCTGCTCGCCGCCGGACAGGAGCCCGGCGCGCTGGTCCGCGCGTTCGGCGAGCACCGGGAACAGCGCGTGGACCCGGTCGAGGGCTGCGGCGCGGCCCGATCTGCTGCCGCCGAGGGCGCCCGCGCGGAGGTTGTCGGCGACTGTCATGCGGGCGAACACCCTTCTTCCCTCGGGTACTTGGGAGACTCCGGCGGCGACCACCCGGTCGGGGGGCAGCTGGTCGAGGCGGCGGCCGTCCAGGGTCACCGTGCCCCCGGTGACCGCGCCGCCGTGGAAGGAGAGGGTGCGGCTGATCGCGCGGAGCAGGGTGGACTTGCCCGCGCCGTTGCCGCCGAGCACCGTCACCACGGCTCCCTCGGGCACCTCCAGGGACACCCGGCGCAGGGCGCGCACGGGGCCGTATCCGACCGACAGGTCCTGGACGACCAGTGCGGCTCCGGTCATGGACTCCCCCCTTGTCCGTACTCGGTGTGGCGCTCACCCCAGCACCGGTTCAGGCGTCCGTCCACGGCCCCCGGCGGAATCGCTGCGGGTGCCCAGCGGGCCGGT
Source organism: Streptomyces sp. NPDC057253 (assembly GCF_042669125.1). Taxonomy (NCBI): domain Bacteria; kingdom Bacillati; phylum Actinomycetota; class Actinomycetes; order Kitasatosporales; family Streptomycetaceae; genus Streptomyces; species Streptomyces sp. NPDC057253. The sequence goes on from NZ_JBHUXV010000068.1 coordinate 51,212, forward strand.
GCCGCCGTTGTGCGCGCGCACAACACCGCGTGTCAGGGGCCTGTGCGCGGCCGGGTCCGGGTGGCATCCTCCGAGGATGGGAGGGCGAAGGCCGCGTACGGGTCATGACTGGAAGCTGCTCGCGGAGTCCTGCACGGCTCTGCTGGAACGGGTGCCGGAGCTCGTCGACGAGCACCTCAGGCAACTCACCGACCACTCCCCCCTCTACGGCCAGGTGCTGGCGTACGACCAGCAGTGGCGGGAGGCGGAGGAGGCAATCCGGATCGGCATCGAGACGATCTCCGCGCCCCGGGACTCACCGCGCCGCGACCTGGAGTGCGCCGAGGACGCGGGCCGGCGCCGGGCCCACCAGGGGCTGCCGCTGGACCTCCTGGTGCACGCCTATCGCAACGCCGGTTACCTGGTGTGGGACGCGCTCGTGGAGGGGACGACCGGGCGGGAGCCGGAGCGGCTCGCGGCGCTGATGCGGTCGACGACGATGGTGTGGTCGGCGGTGGACGCGCAGGCGCAGGCGGCCTCGGAGGCGTACCGGGCCACCGAGGCGGAGCTTCGGCGGCGCACGGACGAGCAGTTGCAGGCGCTTCTGGACGCCCTGCTGGAGGGGCAGACCACGCCCGGGCTCGCGGCGCGGGCGGCGGCGGGGCTCGATCTGCCGGAGCACGGGCCGTACGCGGTGGTGGTGCTGCGGGCCGAGCGGCGGGAGTCGGCCGAGCGGCCGCTGCGGGGCGCCGGGTTCCGGTTCATCTGGCGGATGCGGGCCGACGGCGAGGTGGCGGTCGTTGCGCTCGCCCCCGGTCAGGGCCTGGACGGAGTGGCGCGGGCGTTGGAGGGGCGCTGTTCCGGGCCGGGCGGGATCAGTCCGGTGGTGCCGGGCCTGGCCGAGCTGGGGCGGGCCCGGCGGCTCGCCGAGCTGGCGCTGCGCACGTGTCCGCCGGACGGCACCGCGGTCGTACGCCTTGACCAGCGAATGCCGACCGCGCTCGTGGTGAGCCAGCCGGAGCTGGCCGACCGGCTGGTGTCGGACGTGTTCGGGGCGCTCCTGGAGCTGGAGCCCGCCGACCGGGCCGTGCTCCTGGAGACCCTCGACGTGTGGCTGCTCTGCGAGGGCTCCGCGGGCCGGGCCGCCGGACGCCTCTACTGCCACCGCAACACGGTCTTCAACCGGTTACGCCGCCTGGAGCAGCTCACGTCCCGCTCCCTGGCCCGGCCCCGGGACCTGATCGAGATGACCCTGGCCCTGGACGCGTACCGGTTGTCGGGCGGGCGGCGGTGAGCCGGGCCGAGGCTGGGCCCCGGCCGGCGGCCGACCGGGCCGGGGTCAGGTCAGGAAGTCGCGGCCGATCCGTTCCGCCACGTTCTCCAGGATCGGGCCCGCCTCGGAGATGCACTTCTGGATGTCGGGCTCGGCGTCGGTGAGTGGGTAGGCGCGGCGGATGCCCGCCCTGCCGATGGCCTCCGGGGGCAGCGCGAGGCGGCCGCACACGGCGACGACCTCCTTGCCCTTGGCGCGGGCGGCCGCGGCGACGCCCGCCGGGGCCTTGCCGTGCAGGGTCTGCTCGTCGAGGGAGCCCTCGCCGGTGATCACCAGGTCGGCCCACTCCAGCGCGGGCGCGAAGCCGAGGACGTCGAGCATGACGTCGATGCCGGGGCGGAACCGGGCCCCGACTAGGAGGGCGCCGTAGCCGATGCCGCCGGCCGCGCCCGCACCCGGCGCGGCCGCGTACTCGGCGGCCTTCGCGCCGACGGCGTTCTCCAGGACCTTGGCGTAGTGCGCGAGGGCGCTGTCGAGGGCCTGGACGTCGTCCGGGGAGGCGCCCTTCTGCGGGCCGTAGACCGCGGGCGCGCCCTTGGGGCCGGTCAGCGGGTTGTCGACATCGCTGGCCAGGATGAACTCGACGGCCGCGAGCCGCGGGTCCAGGCCCGACAGATCGGCCGTGGCGAGCTCGGCGAGGCCTTCGCCGCCGGGCGCCACGGGCTCGCCGTCGGCGTCCAGGAAACGCGCGCCGAGAGCCGAGAGCATGCCGGCGCCGCCGTCCGTGGTGGCGCTGCCGCCGACCCCGAACACGATGGTGCGGGCGCCCGCGTCCAGCGCGGCGCGCAGCAGCTCTCCGG
>NZ_JBHUXV010000069.1:0-53036 GCF_042669125.1 Streptomyces sp. NPDC057253
CTCCTTGGGGGAGAGCACCGGCGGACGGGTGGAGGGCGTACGCCGGGAGGAACCGGTCCAGGCCGGCCGCGGCGGACGCTTGACGATGGGGGCGAAGATCTCGGCGATCTCCTCCTTGCCCAGCGTCTCCTTCTCCAGGAGCTGGAGCACCAGGTTGTCGAGGACGTCGCGGTTCTCGACCAGGATCTCCCAGGCCTCGTTGTGCGCGTTCTCGATGAGCTTCTTGACCTCTTCGTCGACCAGCGCGGCGACCTCTTCCGAGTAGTCGCGCTGGTGAGCCATCTCACGTCCGAGGAACGGCTCGGTGTTGTCGCCGCCGAACTTGATGGCGCCCAGACGCTCGGTCATGCCGTACTGCGTGACCATCGCGCGGGCCGTGGCCGTGGCCTTCTCGATGTCGTTCGCGGCGCCGGTGGTCGGGTCGTGGAAGACCAGTTCCTCGGCGGCGCGGCCGCCCAGCATGTAGGCGAGCTGGTCCAGCATCTCGTTGCGCGTGGTCGAGTACTTGTCCTCGTCCGGCAGGACCATCGTGTAGCCGAGAGCACGGCCTCTGGAGAGGATCGTGATCTTGTGGACCGGGTCGGAGTTGGGGGAAGCCGCCGCGACCAGGGCGTGTCCGCCCTCGTGGTACGCGGTGATCTTCTTCTCCTTGTCCGACATGATCCGGGTCCGCTTCTGCGGGCCCGCGACCACACGGTCGATCGCCTCGTCGAGCATCGAGTTGTCGATCAGCTTCTTGTCGCTGCGGGCGGTGAGCAGCGCGGCCTCGTTGAGGACGTTGCTCAGGTCCGCGCCGGTGAAGCCCGGCGTGCGACGCGCGACGGCCGACAGGTCGACGTCGGGGGCGACCGGCTTGCCCTTCTGGTGGACCTTGAGGATCTCCAGACGGCCCTGCATGTCCGGGCGGTCGACCGCGATCTGACGGTCGAAGCGGCCGGGCCGCAGAAGGGCCGGGTCGAGGATGTCGGGCCGGTTCGTCGCGGCGATGAGGATCACACCGCCCTTGACGTCGAAGCCGTCCATCTCGACGAGCAGCTGGTTCAGGGTCTGCTCGCGCTCGTCGTGACCGCCGCCGAGGCCGGCGCCGCGGTGACGGCCGACCGCGTCGATCTCGTCGACGAAGACGATCGCCGGGGCGTTCGCCTTGGCCTGCTCGAACAGGTCACGGACTCGCGAGGCACCGACACCGACGAACATCTCGACGAAGTCGGAACCGGAGATCGAGTAGAAGGGGACACCCGCCTCGCCCGCGACGGCGCGCGCGAGCAGGGTCTTGCCGGTGCCGGGCGGGCCGTACAGCAGTACGCCCTTGGGGATCTTGGCCCCGACCGCCTGGAACTTCGCCGGTTCCTGGAGGAACTCCTTGATCTCCTGGAGCTCCTCGACGGCCTCGTCCGAGCCGGCGACGTCCGAGAACGTCGTCTTCGGAGTGTCCTTGGTGATGAGCTTCGCCTTGGACTTCCCGAAGTTCATGACCCGGGAGCCGCCGCCCTGCATCTGGTTCATCAGGAACAGGAAGACGACCACGATGAGGACGAAGGGGAGCAGGGAGAGCAGGATCCCGACGAAGGCGTTCTGCTTCGTCGGCGAGACGGTGTAGCCGTCCGGGATCTGCTTGTCCTGGTACTTGTTCTGCAGCACATTGGCGAGGTCACGGCCCTGGTCGCCGATGTAGCTCGCCTGGATCTTGGAGCTGCCGTCGACCTTCTCGCCGTCCTTGAGTTCGGCCTTGACGGTCTGCTCGTCGCCGGTGGTCAGCTTGACCTGCTGGACCTTGTTGTCATTGATCGCCTGGACGACCTGGCCGGTGTCCACCGTCTTGTAGCCGCCGGACGAGCCGACGACCTGCATCAACACGACCACGGCAAGGACGGCCAGCACGATCCACATGACCGGCCCACGGAAGTATCGCTTCACGTCCATCCATACGGAGCGGTGCCGCCCCGTCCCTCCTGCCATAGTGAGTTTGATAAGACAGTTCTTCTGACGGTACCCCAGCATTGTGGGCCGAAGCCGCACTGGAGGGCTTCACGAACCGTCTGCATGCTCCAACGGCGCGAAACCCGCTGGGGTTCCCGATCGTCTTACGGAGCTGGGGCCATCTGGCTCAGCCGCCGTAGACGTGGGGCGCGAGCGTACCGACGAACGGGAGGTTGCGGTACTTCTCGGCGTAGTCGAGACCGTAGCCGACGACGAACTCGTTGGGGATGTCGAAGCCCACCCACTCGACGTCGATGGCGACCTTGGCCGCGTCCGGCTTGCGCAGCAGGGTGCACACCTTGAGCGACTCCGGCTCGCGGGAGCCGAGGTTGGACAGCAGCCAGGACAGGGTCAGGCCGGAGTCGATGATGTCCTCGACGATCAGGACGTGCCGGCCCTTGATGTCGGTGTCGAGGTCCTTGAGGATCCGCACCACACCGGAGGACTGGGTGCCCGCGCCGTAGGAGGACACGGCCATCCAGTCCATGGTGACGGGGGTGGACAGCGCCCGGGCGAGGTCCGCCATGACCATCACCGCGCCCTTGAGGACGCCGACGATCAGCAGGTCCTTGCCCGCGTACTCCGCGTCGACCTTCGCGGCGAGCTCCACGAGCTTCGCGTCGATCTCTTCCTTGGTGATGAGTACCTCTTTGAGGTCGGCACCCATGTCTTTCGCGTCCACCCGCATCACTTTCGGTCGTCCCACCGGCCGCCAATACCCCCCAAAGGGGAGCAAGGATTCAGCCTTGCCGAATCACCAGTCTGCCACCCTGCCGCTGGGCGACGACCTTGCCGGGGAGATTGATGGCTCCCTGGCCGCGCCAGCCGGTGATCAGCCGGTCGATTTCCTCGATGTGGCGGGCGAAGAGCGAACCGGCCGGGGCGCCCGCCTCGATGGCCGCCTGACGGAGGATGCGGCGGCGCACGGCGGGCGGCAGGGCGTAGAGCTTGGCGCACTCCAGGAGGCCGGCGGCGTCGCGTACGGAGGCCTGGGCCTGGCGGGCCCAGGCGTCGAGGGCGTCGGCGTCGTCGCGGGAGAGCTGGGCGGTGCGGGCGAGCGCCTCGACGACTCCTTTGCCGAGCGCCTTCTCCAGGGCGGGCAGGCCCTCGTGGCGCAGCCGGGAGCGCGTGTAGGCGGGGTCGGCGTTGTGCGGGTCGTCCCAGACGGGCAGGGACTGGACCATGCAGGCCTTGCGGGCGGTCTGCCGGTCGAGTTCCAGGAAGGGGCGGCGGTAGCGGCGGGCGGCCCCCGGGCCCCCGGAGACGGCGGCCATGCCGGACAGCGAGCGGATGCCGGACCCGCGGGCGAGGCCGAGCAGGACGGTTTCGGCCTGGTCGTCGCGGGTGTGGCCGAGCAGGACGGCGGCGGCGCCGTGGCGGTCGGCGGCGGCGTCGAGGGCGGCGTAGCGGGCGTCACGGGCGGCGGCCTCGGGTCCGCCTTCGCGGCCGACGCTCACGGCGGTGGACTCGACGGGGTCCAGGCCCAGTTCGCGCAGGCGCAGGACGACTTCCTCGGCGCGCAGGTCGGAGCCGGGCTGGAGGCCGTGGTCGACGGTGACACCGCCGGCGCGGATGCCGAGCTTGGGGGCCTCGAAGGCGAGGGCGGAGGCGAGGGCCATGGAGTCGGCCCCGCCGGAGCAGGCCACGAGCACGAGCGGCGACGGCGGGCGCCGGTGCGGGGCCTGCGCCGAGTGCTCGGCGGAGGTCTGGTGTTCGTTGAGGAGGTCGTGGAGGACGCGGCGGACCGCCAGGCGTATCGCCGCGACCGCAGGATGGGGACCCATGTCCGGTTCCCTTCATGAAGTTTTCGGGGGGTGAGCCCGAGGTTCGGTCACTCAGAGTGTGTAGATGGTGACAGAACCGGGCCGTTCCCCGAGCATTGCACGCCTACCCATGGCTCACGGTCCCTCGGACGGGTGATTGAAGGGGCGTTCGCCTGCCGTCGGCCGGATTCCTCCGACACCTCGGGCGCGCGGCTCACGACTCCGCTTTGCGGTGCACCCGCGCGACCCAGTCCGCCGGTTTGGCGATCTCCGACTTGGTCGGGAGGGTGTTCGGGGACGTCCACACGCGGTTGAAGCCGTCCATGCCGACTTGGTCGACGACGGCCCGCACGAAGCGTTCGCCGTCGCGGTACTGGCGGAGCTTGGCGTCCAGGCCGAGAAGCTTGCGCAGGGCCAGGTCCAGGCGGGAGGCGCCCTTGGCCCGCCGCTGCTGGAACTTCTCGCGGATCTCGGCCACGCTCGGCACGACGGCCGGGCCGACGCCGTCCATGACGAAGTCGGCGTGGCCCTCCAGGAGGGACATCACGGCGGTGAGGCGGCCGAGGATCTCCCGCTGGGCCGGGGTCTGCACGATCTCCACGAGCGAGCGCCCGCCGTCCTCGTCCTCCTCGCCCTCGGGCCGCCCGCCGGCGAGCGACTGGGCGGCCTCGCGGATGCGTTCCAGGACGGTCATGGGGTCGACCTCGGTCTCCCCCAGGAACGACTGGATCTCGCCCTCCAGATGGTCGCGCAGCCAGGGCACCGCGGTGAACTGGGTGCGGTGGGTCTCCTCGTGCAGGCAGACCCACAGGCGGAAGTCATGCGGCTGGACGTCGAGTTCGCGCTCGACGTGCACGATGTTCGGGGCGACCAGCAGCAGCCTGCCGCCGCCGTTCTCCCCCGCCGGGAGTTCTCGGGTGGCCGGGGCGAAGGTCTCGTACTGGCCGAGGACGCGGGACGACAGGAACGACAGCAGCATGCCCAGTTCGACGCCGGTGACCTTGCCGCCGACGGCACCGAGCACCGCGCCGCCCGGGGTGTTGCCGCGGCGTTCCTGCATCTTCTCCAGGAGCGGCTTGAGGATCTCCCGGAACCCGGCGACATTGGCCCGGACCCAGCCGGGGCGGTCGACGACGAGTACGGGAGTGTCGTGGACGTCGTCCGTCGCCATCCGGGTGAAGCCGCGGACGTGTTCCTCCGAGGCCTTGGCGTGCCGGCGCAGCTCCGCGACGACGGCCCGGGCCTCGTCACGGCTCACGTCGGGGCCCGGCCGCACGAGCCGGGTCGCGGTCGCCACCGCGAGATTCCAGTCGACCATCTCGGCACCACCGATGCTCGTCATGCGTCAACCGTACGTGAGCGTTCCCACTTGGGGCAGGCCGCGCGGGCGGACAGGACGGGCGCCGGGTCAGCCGCAGCCGCAGGCCGCCAGCGCGGAGGCCGTGCGGTCGAGCGCGCGCTGGGCGGCCGCCGGGTCGGTGGTGCCGGAGGTGAGGAACGCGAAGGCGAGCAGTCGGCCGTCCTGGTCGACGACCGTCCCGGCCAGGGTGTTGACCCCGGTCAGGGTGCCCGTCTTGGCCCGTACGACGCCTGCCGCGCCGTCGGTGTAACGGCTGGTCAGGGTGCCGGTGAAGCCGGCCACGGGGAGGCCGGTGAGGACCGGGCGCAGCTCGGGGTGAGCCGGGTCGCCCGCCTTCACCAGCAGGGCGGTCAGCAGGTTCGCGGTGAGCCGGTCGGCACGGTCGAGTCCGCTGCCGTCGTGGAAGTCGGCGCCGGCGAGCGGGAGTCCGAGCTTGTCCAGCCGGCCGCGGACGGCCTTGCCGCCGCCCTCGAAGTCGGCGCGCTGCTTCGATGCCACGGCGGTCTGGCGGGCGAGGGCTTCGGCGATGTCGTTGTCGCTGTTGGTCAGCATGCGTTCGACCAGGGCGGACAGCGGCGGTGAGGAGACCTCCGCGAGGACCTCGGCGCGGCCGGTGGCCTTGGAGGGGCCGGGGGACGTGGTCCTGACGCCGTGCTCGGCGAGGAACGCGGCGAACTTCCGGGTGGCGTCCGTCGCCGGGTCCGTGACGCGCGGGGCCGGGCCGCTCATCGTGTCGTCGGTGCGGGCCTCGTCCGCCATCAGGGCGCTGACGGGGGCGAGGTTGTCGTTGACCCCGATCGGGTGGATCTCGGAACCCGCGTAGAGGGTCTTGTCGTAGGAGAGCGTGACCTTGGTGATGTCCCGCTTCTTGAGGGCCGCCGCGGTCTCCTCGGCCAGCGTGCGCAGGCTCGCCCAGCCGTCGGCGTCCGGGCGGGCGGTGAGGGTGGGATCGCCGCCACCGACGAGGACGAGCTCCTTGGTGTCGGGTTCCAGGGCCGCGCGAGTGGTGAGGCGGTGGTCGGCGCCGAGGGCCGACAGGGCGGCGACCGCGGTGGCGATCTTCGTGGTGGAGGCGGGGGTCAGCGCGGTGCCGGCGCCCGTGGCGAAGAGCCGCTTGCCGCTGGCCACGTCCACGACCGCCGCGGTGTGGCGGGCGCCCAGGGCCGGGTTGCCGAGCAGCGGACCGAGGACGGCGGCCAGGGCCTTCGCGGTCGGCGCGGACTTCACGGTCACTGCGGTGGTGCCCAGGCCGACGAGCACGGACGGGGCGCTCGGGGCGGGGCGCGGCCCGGCAGCCGCCGCCCCGGAACGGCCTTCGTGATCTGTGCCACCCAGTTGCTCCAGTGCGACCGCCCGGTCCCGCTCGGCCGTACGCTGACCCGAGGAGTCCCAGGGACCGGCGGCGGTCACCACGGTGGCGGCCAGCGCCAGACCGGCGCCGGCGGCACCGGCGGTGTACTGCCAGGTCTTGACGGTCTTCGGCCGGGACACCCTGGCAAGCCGTGCGACCTGCGGCTTCACGGCGTCGGCGGTGCGTGCGAGAGACGGCCGTACGGCGTCCGCGGCCCGGGTCAGTCCCGGGCGTACGGCGCCCGCGGCGCGTGCCAGACGCGGTCGTACGGCGTTCGCGACCCGCGCCACCCGCGGTCTCGCGTCCCGCCAAGGCCTCAGTTCAGGCACGACCAACAGCCCCTTTCGCGATCACACACCTGCGTGAGGGACACTTAACCACCAGAACTATGTGTTGATCATGGAGGAGCCACCGGTGGAGTTCGACGTCACGATCGAGATCCCGAAGGGTTCGCGGAACAAGTACGAGGTGGACCACGAGACCGGTCGGATCCGCCTGGACCGTCGACTCTTCACCTCGACCGCCTACCCGACCGACTACGGCTTCGTCGAGAACACCCTCGGCGAGGACGGCGACCCGCTGGACGCGCTGGTCATTCTTGACGAGCCGACGTTCCCGGGCTGTCTCATCAAGTGCCGTGCGATCGGCATGTTCCGCATGACGGACGAGGCCGGCGGCGACGACAAGCTGCTGTGCGTCCCGGCGACGGACCCGCGCGTCGAGCACCTGCGCGACATCCACCACGTCTCCGAGTTCGACCGCCTGGAGATCCAGCACTTCTTCGAGGTCTACAAGGACCTGGAGCCCGGCAAGTCCGTCGAGGGCGCCGACTGGGTCGGCCGTACCGACGCCGAGGCCGAGATCGAGCGGTCCTACAAGCGCTTCAAGGACCAGGGCGGCCACTGAGCCCTGTGCCACGGACGGGCCGCACGCACACGCGTGCGGCCCGTTCGCGTGCCCGCGCATACTGAGGCTTACGGAATGTGTCGTTCAGGGAGCGTTACGGAGTGACGGAGGCGGAGCACCGCAAGCCGCAGTCGGACGAGGCCAGGAGTTCCTACGACTCCGAGATCACGTCCGAGTTCGCCCTTCCCGACGGGCTCGCGATGCCGAGAACCGCCGGCGGCGAGCCGGAGACCACCTCCGAGTTCGCACTGCCCAAGGGGCTGGACGTCCCGCAGCCCCCGGCCGCGGAGCCGGAGGGGTCGGCGTTCAGCACACCCCGCACCTACAGCGCGAAGGAGGCCCCGCCCGCGTTCACCCCGCCGACCGGCATACCGGTGGTCAGCCTCACCAAGGACGTGCCCTGGCAGGACCGGATGCGCACGATGCTGCGGATGCCGGTCGCCGAACGGCCCGCGCCGGAACCGGCCGCGAAGGCGGAGGACGAGTCCGGTCCCGCCGTACCGCGCGTGCTCGACCTGACCCTCAGGATCGGCGAGCTGCTGCTCGCGGGCGGTGAGGGCGCCGAGGACGTGGAGGCGGCGATGTTCGCCGTCTGCCGGTCGTTCGGGCTGGACCGCTGCGAGCCGAACGTCACCTTCACGCTGCTGTCGATCTCGTACCAGCCCTCGCTCGTGGACGACCCCGTGACGGCGTCCAGGACCGTGCGGCGGCGCGGCACCGACTACACGCGCCTGGCGGCCGTCTTCCGGCTCGTGGACGACCTCAGCGACCCCGAGACGGCCATGACGCTGGAGGAGGCCTACCGGCGGCTCGCCGAGATCCGGCGCAACCGGCACCCGTACCCGACCTGGGTGCTCACCCTGGCGAGCGGACTGCTCGCGGGCGCCGCCTCCGTGCTCGTCGGCGGTGACCTGGTGGTGTTCGTCGCGGCCATGCTGGGCGCGATGCTCGGCGACCGGCTGGCGTGGCTGTGCGCGGGGCGGGGGCTGCCGGAGTTCTACCAGTTCACGGTCGCCGCGATGCCGCCGGCCGCGATCGGGATCGCCCTGACCCTGGCCGACGTCGACGTGAAGGCGTCCGCGGTCATCACCGGTGGGCTGTTCGCGCTGCTGCCCGGGCGGGCGCTGGTGGCGGGCGTCCAGGACGGGCTGACCGGCTTCTACATCACCGCGTCGGCGCGGCTCCTGGAGGTCATGTACTTCTTCGTGGGCATCGTCGTGGGCGTCCTGGTGATGCTCTACGTCGGCGTGCAGCTGGGGGCGCATCTCAACCCGGACGAGGCGCTGTCCACGGATCCGCGGCCGCTGTGGCAGACCGCCGCGGCGATGCTGCTGTCACTGACCTTCGCCGTGCTGCTCCAGCAGGAACGATCCACCGTGCTGGCCGTGACGCTGAACGGGGGCGTCGCCTGGTGTGTGTACGGCGCGATGCACTACACCGGCGAGTTCTCCCCGGTCGCCTCCACGGCCGTCGCGGCGGGCCTGGTGGGCCTGTTCGGGCAGCTGCTGTCCCGGTTCCGGTTCGCCTCCGCGCTGCCGTACACGACCGCGGCGATCGGGCCTCTGCTGCCGGGTTCGGCGACGTACTTCGGGCTGCTGTCGATCGCTCAGAACCAGGTCGACGAAGGGCTGGTGTCGCTGTCGAAGGCGGCGGCACTCGCCATGGCCATCGCGATCGGGGTCAACCTGGGGTCGGAGATCTCCCGGCTGTTCCTGCGGGTGGGGTCGGCGGGCAAGCGGAGGGCGGCGAAGCGGACGCGGGGGTTCTGACCCGGCTTCAGTAACCCTCGTTGTAAGGGTGCTGCTGGTTCTGGCCGCCGTACTGCTGCTGGTTGCCGTAACTCTGCGGGTACTGCTGGGCGTACGGCTGCTGCGGCTGCTGCTGGCCGTAGTACTGGTCGTAGCCGTTGTGGTGCTGCTGCGGGGGCTGGGGCGGCTGCTGCTGGTCGTTGGACGGGATGCGGCGGAGTTGGGTCGTCGCGTCGTCCATCTGGGGCTGGTACTGCTGCTGGGGCGGGGCCTGGGCCGCCGCCCGCTTCTTCTTGCCGCGCTCGCGCAGGTACTCGATGAGGATCGGGACCACCGAGACCAGGACGATCAGGACCAGGATCGCCTCGACGTTCTTCTTGATGACGTCGATCTGGCCGAGCCAGTAGCCGGCGAGGGTGACGCCGGTGCCCCAGGCCACGCCGCCGATGATGTTGTACGTCAGGAAGGTGCGGTACTTCATCCGGCCGGCGCCCGCCACGATGGGGGCGAAGGTGCGCACGATCGGGACGAAGCGGGCCAGGACGATGGCCTTGGGGCCGAACTTCTCCATGAACTCGTGGGCCTTCTCCAGGTTCTCCTGTTTGAAGAGCCTGGAGTTGGGGCGGCTGAAGAGCTTGGGGCCGAAGAACTTGCCGATCATGTAGCCGACCTGGTCGCCGAGGACGGCCGCGGCCACGATGAGCGCGCAGACCAGCCACAGGGGCTGGCTGATGTAGTTCCCCTCGGCCACGAAGAGACCCGCCGTGAACAGCAGGGAGTCACCCGGCAGGAACGCGAACAGGCCCGACTCGGCGAAGACGATCAGCAGGATGCCTGGCAGGCTGAAGGTCTGGATCAGATAGTCGGGACTGATCCACTCGGGGCCGAGCGCGAGCGTGGTCACGGGATTGTGGCTCCTGCTGGTGGGGCGGGCGGGGCTGGCTGCCCAAAAGTATCAACGCAGCCGTGGTGGCCCAGGTTCCATGGGACACCCCAGGATGCACTGTGCGCCGTCGGGGACAAAGCTGTGAGCCATGGGTATTGACGAATACGGCGGCGGCCAGGGGCCCCAGCCAGACGTGCTCGTGGTGACCACCAACGACGTGCCCGGCCACCGGGTCCAGGAGGTGCTGGGCGAGGTGTTCGGGTTGACCGTGCGGTCCCGGCACCTCGGCAGCCAGATCGGCGCGGGACTGAAGTCGATGATCGGCGGTGAGCTCAGGGGGCTCACGAAGACACTGGTGCAGACCCGCAACCAGGCGATGGAGCGGCTCGTCGAGCAGGCACGCGCGCGTGGCGCCAACGCGGTGCTCGCGTTCCGGTTCGACGTCACGGAGGCGGCGGACGTGGGCACGGAGGTGTGCGCCTACGGCACGGCCGTGATCCTGACCCGGGAGTAGACCCGGGTCAGGCCTTCTAGGAGGCGTGCCGGGCCGCGTTGGCCCTGATCGCGTCCTTCAGGTGCTCGGCGAGGCCCGGGCGCATGGAGTCGTAGAACGCCTTGAAGCGCTCGTCGGAGACGTACATCTCGGCCAGGCCGATGTGCGTCTCGTACGGGCAGTCGTAGAACCATCCGCAGATGTGCTGCCGGTGCTCCTCGGCCATGTCCATGGCCGCCGTTGAGGTCGGAGGGTCACCGGCGGCCATCAGGGCGTCGTAGCGCTCGCCCCAGTCGGCCACCTCGGCCTGCATGCGTTTCCAGTCGTCCTTGGTGTAGCGCGCGGCGCGGCGCTGGGACTCGGCGTACGCCTCGGTGCCGCCCCAGCGCTGTTCGGCCTCCTCGGCGTACCGCTCGGGGTCCTTGTCGCCGAACACCTCGAACCTCTCCTGCGGTGTCAGGTTGATGCCCATCGTGCGTGCCTCCATGGCGTGTTCCACGGCCGCCGCCATCTTCTGGAGCTTCTCGATCCGGGCGGTCAGCAGCTCGTGCTGGCGGCGCAGATGGGCGCGCGGGTCCGCGGCCGGGTCGTCGAGCAGGGCGGCGATCTCGTCGAGCGGGAAGCCGAGCTCGCGGTAGAACAGGATCCGCTGCAACCGGTCGAGGTCCTCGTCGCCGTAGCGGCGGTGACCCGCGGGGCTGCGCTCGCTGGGCACGAGCAGGCCGATGTCGTCGTAGTGGTGCAGGGTGCGCACCGTCACGCCGGCGAAGCCCGCGACCTGTCCCACGGCGTAGCTCACTTCGTCCGCTCCCTTCTCGGTACGCGCTCCACGGTGGCCCCTCACGCCGCGTGAGGTGCAAGCCCGGCAGGGAGATCTCCGGATGTCATGCCCGTTTTGTCCGCTTATCGTGAGCCCGTGGCCCAGGACACCGCGCAGCAGGCACCCGCCGCCCCGGCGACCCCGGCGCGCGCCCTGCTGCCGTTGATCCTGCCCGCCCTCGTGGTCGGTGTGGGCGCGAGTCTGCTGCTGGTCGGGGTGAGCGCGGCGGCCGAGCAGCTCCAGCACGTGCTGTGGCGGAACCTGCCGGACGCGCTGGGCGTGGGCCGGTACTCCGTGCTGTGGATGCTGGTCGTGCTCACCGCGACGGGGGCGGCCGTGGGCCTGGTGGTGTGGAAGGTGCCGGGCCACGCCGGGCCCGATCCGGCCACCATGGGGCTGAACGCTCCCGTGCTGCCGCCCGTCGTGCTGCCGGGGCTGGTCCTCGCGACCGCGCTGATGCTCGCGGGCGGGCCGAGCCTGGGCCCCGAGAACCCGCTGATCGCGGTGAACGTGGCGCTCGCCTTCTGGCTGGGCTGCCGGACGGCTCCGCGGATGCCGCGCGGGCTGTGGCCCGCGCTGGCGGAGGCGGGGACGATCGGCGCACTGTTCGGGACGCCGGTTGCGGCGGCGCTGGTGATCTCCGAGGCGCTGGCCGGGCGGCAGGTCAGGGGCGCGCTGTGGGACAACGTGTTCGGGCCCTTGGTGGCGGCCACGGCCGGCGCGCTGACCATCACTCTGGTGGCCGAACCGAGTTTCGACCTGCACCTGCCCGCGTTCGGGCGGCCCGGCTGGGGCGACCTGCTGGCGGTGCTGGTGGTCTCGTCCGCGGCGGCGCTCCTCGGCATGGCGGCCGTGCTCGCCTTCCCGTACGTCCACGGCGCGTTCGCGCGGCTGCGCCACCCGATGCTGGCACTGCCCGTCGGCGGGCTCGTCCTGGGCCTCCTGGCGGCCGTAGGAGGCCATCTGACGCTCTTCAAGGGGCTGGACGAGATCGGTGAGCTGGCGGCGGACCCGGAGGGCTGGTCGGCCGGGGAGTTCGCCACGATGGCGGTGGTGAAGCTGGCCGCGCTGCTCGTCGCCGCCTCCTGCGGCTTCCGGGGCGGGCGGATCTTCCCGGCCGTGTTCGTGGGCGTCGCCTTCGGGCTGTGCGCCCACGCGCTCGTGGACGCCGTCCATCCCGCCCTGGGCGTCGCGGCCGGAGTGCTCGGTGTGCTGCTCGCCGTCACCCGGCAGGCCTGGGTGAGCCTGTTCACCGCCGCCGTGCTGGTGGCCTCGCCCGCGATCCTCGCGCTGCTGTGCATCGGTTCCCTCATGGCCTGGCTGCTGGTGACCGGGCGGCCGCAGATGCAGTTGCGCGCGGACGGAACCCCCATCCGCTGACCCACGTTGATTTCTCTCAGGAGGCACGCCCATGCCACTGCACAAAGGGCCCGAGAAGCCCGACGAGCGTCCGATGTCCGTCAATCCCTTCTACGGCGTGGCCGATCCGGTCGGCGGGATGACCGAGGCCCCGCCCAAGCACCGGCTGCCCACCGCGCCGATGCCCCCGACGACCGCCCACCAGCTGGTCCGCGACGAGCTGATGCTGGACGGCAACTCCCGTCTGAACCTGGCCACGTTCGTCACGACCTGGATGGAGCCGCAGGCCGGGTTCCTGATGGCGGAGTGCCGGGACAAGAACATGATCGACAAGGACGAGTACCCGCGCACCGCCGAGCTGGAGCGGCGCTGTGTGGCGATGCTCGCCGACCTGTGGCACGCGCCGGATCCCTCGGCGGCGGTGGGCTGTTCGACGACCGGCTCCAGCGAGGCGTGCATGCTCGCCGGGATGGCGCTGAAGAGGCGCTGGGCCCGGCGCAACGCCGACCGCTACCCGGGGGCGCGACCGAACCTGGTCATGGGGGTCAACGTCCAGGTGTGCTGGGAGAAGTTCTGCAACTTCTGGGAGGTGGAGGCCCGGCTGGTGCCCATGGAGGGCGACCGCTTCCACCTCGACCCGCAGGCCGCGGCCGAGCTGTGCGACGAGAACACCATCGGGGTCGTGGGCATCCTCGGCTCCACCTTCGACGGCTCCTACGAGCCGATCGCGGACCTGTGCGCCGCCCTGGACGCCCTCCAGGAGCGCACCGGCCTGGACATCCCCGTGCATGTCGACGGGGCGTCCGGCGCCATGGTCGCGCCCTTCCTGGACGAGGACCTGGTGTGGGACTTCCGGCTGCCGCGCGTGGCCTCGATCAACACCTCGGGGCACAAGTACGGGCTGGTCTACCCCGGTGTCGGCTGGGCGCTGTGGCGGGACAAGGAGGCCCTGCCCGAGGAACTCGTCTTCCGCGTGAACTACCTGGGCGGCGACATGCCGACCTTCGCGCTCAACTTCTCCCGGCCCGGGGCGCAGGTCGTCGCGCAGTACTACACCTTTCTACGGCTGGGCCGCGAGGGGTACCGGGCCGTGCAGCAGTCCACGCGGGACGTGGCCCGGGGGGTCGCCGACCGTGTGGAGGCGCTCGGCGACTTCCGGCTGCTGACGCGGGGCGACGAACTCCCGGTGTTCGCGTTCACCACGGCACCGGACGTCGAGGCGTACGACGTCTTCGACGTGTCCCGGCGGCTGCGCGAGCGGGGCTGGCTGGTCCCGGCGTACACCTTCCCGCCGAACCGCGAGGACCTGTCGGTGCTGCGCGTCGTGTGCCGCAACGGCTTCTCGGCCGACCTCGCCGACCTGTTCGTGGACGACCTGACGCAACTCCTCCCGGAACTGCGCCGCCAGCCGCACCCGTACACCCAGGACAAGGGGGCGGCGACGGGCTTCCACCACTAGGCCTGACCTAGCGGCTCAGGCGGGCGAACCTCCTGACGGCCAGTGGGAAGAACACCGTCAGGAGGGCCAGTGGCCAGACGATCGCCGCCCACACGTGCCCCGGTTCGGCGCCGGGGGCGCCCAGCAGGTCCCGTACGGCTGTTGCCGTGTGGGACAGCGGGTTCCATTCGACGGCCGTGCCCAGCCAGCCCGGCATCGAGGCGGGGGTCGCGAAGGCGTTGGAGAGGAAGCCGACCGGCCAGACCAGGATCTGCACGGCCTGCACCATCTCCGGCTTGCCGGCGACCATGGCCAGCTGGATGCCGATCCACAGCATGGCGAACCGGAAGAGCAGCAACAGGCCCACCGCGGCCAGGAGTCCGGCGGCTCCGCCGTGGGTCCGCCAGCCGATCGCGTACCCGACGCCGATCATCACCGCCAGGCTCAGCGCGGACTGGAGCATGTCGGCCGCCGAACGGCCCACCAGGACCGCCCCGTTGGCCATGGGCAGGGACCGGAAGCGGTCGATCACGCCCTTGTCGAGGTCCTGGGTGACGGCGATCATGGTCGCCTCCAGCCCGAACGCCATGGTCAGCGCGAGCATCCCGGGGACCAGATAGTCGACGTAGTCCCCCGCCACGCCCCGGCCGCCGCCGATGAGGTAGCCGAACATCACCAGCAGCATCACCGGGAAGACGAGCCCGACGACGACCCGCACCGGCTGCCGTGCCCAGTGGGCGAGTTCACGCCGGGTCATGGTCCAGGAATCGGTCAGTGCGTACGCCGCGCTCACACGGCCTCCTTCACTCGTCGGCCGTCCCCGGTGAGGTGCAGGAACACCTCGTCCAGGGTGGGGCGCCGCAGTGCCACGTCCTCCGCGTCGATCCCGGCCGCCTCCAGGGCCCGTACGACCCCGGAGAGCGCCGCCATCCGGTCGGTGACCGGCGCGCTGAGCCGCCGGCGGTCGGCGTCGACGGAGACCGTGGCCGCGTCGAGCGGCAACAGGGCGACGGCCGCGCCGAGTTGCCCGGCGTCCCGCAGGACCACGTCGATACGGTCACCGCCGGTGCGTGCCTTCAGCTCGTCGGGCGTGCCGTCGGCGACGACCCGGCCCCCGTCGACGAGACAGATGCGGTCGGCGAGCTGGTCGGCCTCCTCCAGGTACTGGGTGGTCAGCAGGACCGTCGTGCCGCCGCCCGTCAGGGAGCGGACCGCGGACCAGACCTCGGCGCGGCCGCGCGGGTCGAGACCGGTCGTGGGTTCGTCCAGGAACAGCACCTCCGGGTCACGGATCAAGGAGGCGGCGAGGTCCAGGCGGCGCCGCATACCGCCGCTGTAGGCACGGACCGGTTTGCGCCCGGTGTCGGCGAGGCCGAAGCGCTCCAGGAGCTCCTCGGCACGCACGCGCGCGTGGCGGGCGCCCAGGTGGTGGAGGCGGCCGAACATCTCCAGGTTCTGGCGGCCGCCGAGCTCCTCGTCCAGGGCCGCGTGCTGGCCGAGCAGGCCGATGCGCAGCCGTACCCCGTAGGCCTGGCGCACCACGTCGTGGCCCGCCACCTCGGCGCGCCCCTCGTCCGGGCGCAGCAGCGTGGACAGGACGCGGACCAGGGTCGTCTTGCCCGCGCCGTTCGGGCCGAGCACACCGTGGACGCTGCCGCGCGCGACCCTCAGATCGAGCCCGTCCAGGGCGTCCTTCTCGCCGTAGCGCTTGCGCAGGCCTTCCACGACGATCGCGTCGGTCATCGGGCTCCCCTCCGGAATCAGCCTGTAGTCAAACTTGACTACAGCTCCAAGGTAATGCCCGTACTCAGACTCGTCAAACTTGATTAGTGGACGTCCTCGGGATGCCGCTCCCCCGTCGCGTACGGGTTCTCCTCGCCCTCGGCGAGAACGCCGACGAACGGCTCGCCCTCGCCGGCGAAGGTGTACGCCCCGGCCTCGATGCGGGCGATGAGTCCCTGGGTCCACTCGGCCTCGGCGTCGGCCGTGTGGATCCAGAGGTTCATGATCTCGCCGATGTGACCGAGCTGTTCGGGACCGTCCTCGGGCACGTAGTGCTCGGTGACGGCGGAGCGCCACGCGTCGATGCGCCGGACGCGCTCCTTGAGCAGGGCCACCGCCTCGGCGCGCGGCAGGTCGACCATGAAGCCGATGGCTGCCGACTTGATGTCCATCTTCTGGTCGTAGGAGGTCAGCGCCTCGCGCACCAGCCGCAGGAACTCCTCGGTGCCCAGGTCGGTGATCTCGTACTCGGTGCGCGGCGGGCCGCCGGCCGTGGAGGGTGCGATCTCGTGCGCGTGCAGCAGCCCCTGCTTCGCCATCTGCTTCAGGGCGTGGTAGATCGAGCCGGGCTTGGCGTTGGACCACTCGTGCGCGCCCCAGTACTCCAGGTCGTTGCGCACCTGGTAGCCATGGGCCCGCCCGTGCTGGCGCACCGCGCCCAGCACGAGAAGACGGATGCTTGACATGCGGTCCAGGTTATGGCCTCACTCCTGGGCGAGGGCCACCAGTTCGAACGCGGTCTTCCCGTCGAGGGACTCCCGGATGATGTCGGCGTGGCCCGCGTGCCGGGCCGTCTCCCGGATCAGGTGCAGGAGCACCCAGCGCACGGAGACCCGGCCCTCCGGCGGGAACCAGGGCTGGTCGGGCAGCGCGAAGGTCTCGTCGAGGCTCGGCACCGAGCGGGCGAAGGCCTCCGTCTCGGCGGCGACCTTGTCCCAGTAGGCCAGCTGCGAGGCCACGGTCTCGTCACCGACCAGCGCGAAGCACTCGTGCCAGTTCGACGGGTCCCGGTGCACGGCCGGCTCCTCGCCCCTGGCCCGGGCGATCCAGCTCTGCTCGACCTCGGCGACGTGTTTGAGCAGCCCGCCCAGACAGAGCTCGCTCGCGCTGGGCCTGGCGGCGGCCTGCTCCTCGGTCAGCCCGAGCAGCGAGCGCCGGATCCCGCCGCGCTGCTCCTCCAGGAAGGCCAGGAGCGCTCCGCGCTCGTCGCCGTACTCCTCCGCGGGAACGTGAGTGACCATGACCGCCGCCTTTCGTCTTCGTCGAGCCGGGGCTTCCCCCTGACACCGATGACGCTACGAGCCCTCTAGGACACCTTCGGTCCTAGAGGGCCGCGCGGAGGCGGTCGGCCACCTGAATGTCAGAACGGGAAGCCGCTCCGGCCGTGCTGGACCGAGATCCACTTGGTGGTGGTGAAGGAGTCCAGCATGGTGTCGCCGTTCAGGCGGCCGATGCCGGAGTGCTTCTCGCCGCCGAAGGGGACGATCGGCTCGTCGTGGACGGTGCCGTCGTTGACGTGGAACATCCCGGTGTCGATCCGCTTGGCGAAGGCGACACCGCGCTCGATGTTCGCGGTGTGGACCGCGCCGCTGAGGCCGTACGGGGTGTCGTTGGCCAGGCGTACCGCCTCCTCCTCGCCGTCGAAGGGGACGAGGAGGGCGACCGGGCCGAAGAGCTCCTGCTTGAGGAGGGGCGAGTTCGCGGGCAGGTCGGTGAGGACCGAGGGCTCGACCAGGTTGTCCCGGGTGGTGCCGTGCAGCAGGGCCGTAGCGCCGTCGGCGATCGCCTGCTCGACGGCAGACGAGACGGCGTCCGCCTGCGAGGAGTTGATCACCGGGCCGATGACCGTCTCGGGATCGCGCGGGTCGCCGGTCTTCAGGCCCTTGACCTTGGCGACGAACTTCTCGGTGAACTCCTCGGCGACCGAGCGGTCGACCAGGACGCGGTTGGCGGCCATGCAGACCTGGCCCTGGTGGACGTAGCGGCTGAAGACCGCGGCGTCGACCGCGTAGTCGATGTCGGCGTCGTCGAGGACCACCAGGGCGCTGTTGCCGCCGAGTTCGAGGACCGAGCGCTTGAAGTTCGAGGCGCAGACGGTGGCCACATGGCGGCCGACCTTGTCCGAGCCGGTGAAAGAGATGACCTTCGGGACGGGGTGCTCCAGGAAGGCGTCGCCGATCTCCGCGATGTCGGTGATGACGACGTTGAGCAGACCGCCGGGCAGGCCCGCGTCCTCGAAGATCTTCGCGACCAGGGAGCCGCCGACGATCGGGGTGTTCTGGTGCGGCTTGAGGACCACGGCGTTGCCGAGCGCGAGCGCCGGGGCGACCGACTTGATCGACAACAGGAAGGGGAAGTTGAAGGGGCTGATCACACCCACCACACCGACCGGGACGCGGTAGACGCGGTTCTCCTTGCCGTCGACCGGCGAGGGAATGATCCGGCCCTCGGGGCGCAGCGCCAGGTTGACCGCCTCGCGCAGGAACTCCTTGGCCAGGTGGAGTTCGAAGCCGGCCTTCAGCCGGGTGCCGCCGAGTTCCGCGATGATCGCCTCGGCGATCTCGCCCTCGCGCTCCTCGATCAGTCTGAGGGCCTTCTCGAACACCGCGCGGCGGGCGTAGGGGTTGGTCTCGGCCCACTTCTTCTGCGCGCGGGCGGCGGCCTGGTACGCGTCGTCGACCTCTTCGACCGTGGCTATGGTGATCGACGCCAACTTCTCGTTGTCGTACGGGTTGAAGTCGATGATGTCCCAGGAGCCGGTACCCGGGCGCCACTCACCGTCGATGTACTGCTGGGCCAGGTCGGTGAAGTACGACGACATGTGATCCCCAAATCACTAGCAGACACACGATCAACGTGACGGTCTGATCACACGTCATCGTACTTGCGCGACACGCCAGTTGGGCACGCTGCGCAATCTTCTGGGGAGAACCCTAGGAAAGCTGGAGGAGACCTCGTAGAAGGTCCCGGCTCTCGTCCGGACCCGGGCTGTCCTGCTGGAGCTCCTTGAGCGCCTTCTCGTACTGCGTCACGTCCTCGCGCTTGTCCAGGTAGAGCGCGCTGGTGAGCTGCTCCAGATAGACCACGTCGGTCAGGTCGGACTCGGTGAAGCTGAGGATCGTGAACGCGCCGCTCTCGCCGGAGTGGCCGCCGAAGCCGAACGGCATCACCTGAAGCCGTACGTTGGGGCGCTCGGAGATGTCGATGAGGTGCTGGAGCTGTCCGCGCATCACCGCGCGGTCGCCGTAGGGCCGGCGCAGGGACGCCTCGTCGAGCACCACGTGGAACTCGGGGCCGCCGGGGTCGGCGAGATGCTTCTGCCGCTCCAGGCGCAGCGCGACCCGCTTCTCCACGTCCGCCTCGCTGGCGCCCTTCATACCGCGCCGGACGACTGCACGTGCATACGCCTCGGTCTGGAGGAGCCCGTGGATGAACTGGACCTCGTAGGCACGGATGAGGGAGGCCGCGCCCTCCAGGCCCACATAGGTGGGGAACCAGCTCGGCAGGACGTCCGAGTAACTGTGCCACCAGCCCGCGACGTTGGCCTCGCGGGCGAGGGACAGGAGCGAGGCGCGCTCCTGCTCGTCCGTGATGCCGTAGAGCGTCAACAGGTCTTCCACATCACGCGTTTTGAAGCTCACCCGGCCCAACTCCATCCGGCTGATCTTCGACTCGGACGCGCGGATCGAGTAACCCGCCGCTTCACGCGTGATGTTCCGCGCCTCACGCAGCCGCCTGAGTTGCGAGCCGAGCAGCATCCGCCGCACCACCGATCCGGGCTCTCCCGCGCTCACGTTCGCCAGCCTCCCCAACGGTCTTCAGGGGCCGAAGTCTGCCACTAAAACACTCCGAGCAGTACTCGTCCGATTACAGATATGGCAAGAAGCCAAAGATTCTGCATAGACCCGAGGCAGGAAGAGGGGAGGAAGAGACAAGGAACGGGAGAGAAGATGGCGGAAAAAATGGCCAACAAGCGGTACGGGAGGGTCCAATTCGGTCACGTGCACGTGCATCTGCACCTTGCATCTGCACCGCTCATCCGAAACCATGGTCCCGCGCAACCGCTGCATCGCAACGACCGCGAATTCCCGGGAGTGCCTCGCATGGGGACGAATGGATCGACCATGCTCGAGCCGTTACGGCAGGGCCTTCCGCCGCTGGATCCCGCGGCCGTGTCCGACGCCGCCTCCTGTTCACTTCCCGCCCGCTACGAAGCGGTCGGTGACGCACGGAGGTTCACCCGCAGAACACTGGACCAGTGGGAGCTGGGCGACCGCTTCGACGACGTCTGCCTGGTGGTCTCCGAACTCGTCACCAACGCGCTGCGGCACGCGATGCCGGCGTGCAGCGTGAGCGCGGGCGAGCAGAACCCGCCGGTGCGGCTGCATCTGATGCGCTGGTCCGAGCGGTTGGTGTGCGCGGTGCGCGACCCCAGCCAGGACAGCCCGGTGGCGCGCGACTCCGACGACTTCTCCGCGGAGTCGGGACGCGGGCTGTTCCTCGTCGACTCCTTCAGCGACAGCTGGGGGTGGCACCCGATGTCGGGGACGCTGGGCGGCAAGGTGGTCTGGGCGCTGTTCCGGCTCCAGGCGGCGAACACCCCTCAGGACACGGCCGACTGACGCACCGCGGCGTTTTACGACGCCGCGGTTCTACGCGCGTTACGCTGCGCGGCACCCCGGTCACCCTCGGTCGCCCGCAGGTGACCGAGGATCAGCCCGCTATCAGGTGGTCGAACTCGCCGTCCTTGATGCCCAGGAGCATCGCCTCGATCTCTGCGCGCGTGTAGACGAGCGCGGGACCGTCGGGGAAACGGGAGTTGCGGACCGCGACACCGCCGTCGGGCAGCCGCGCGAACTCCACGCAGGAACCCTGCGAGTTGCTGTGCCGACTCTTCTGCCAGGCCACATCGCGGAGATGCGTGGCCGCCATGCCGTTGTACACGTCGAGGTCCACAGGTCGCTCCCCGGTGGTGCGGTGGCCATGTGGCCAGTGATGCAGTGGTCAACTGGTCCGGATCATAGCTCTGTTCACGTGCAGATGCATGAGCAGATGCACGTGCACGAGGGGTGTTCCTGCGGTTACAGATGTGACGTGTGGGGCCCTCGATATGTTCCCGCGTGTGCCCCGGAGCCCGGTTCGCATGCCTCGTGCACAGGAAGAGACGCATTCGGGGCCCCGAGTGTTCCACCTTCTCGTCACGGTCCGGTCGGCTTGCATCTGCCACTGCACGAGCGGACGGGGTGGCGGGGGCGCCAGGGGTCGACGGGGATCGACGGGGTCAGCGAGAGCTGGAGCTGTACGGCAGCAGCGCCATCTCCCGGGCGTTCTTGATGGCACGGGCGAGCAGGCGCTGCTGCTGGGCCGTCACGCGGGTGACCCGGCGGCTGCGGATCTTGCCGCGGTCGGAGATGAACTTCCGCAGCAGATCGGTGTCCTTGTAGTCGATGTAGGTGACCCCGGCCGCGTCCAGCGGGTTGGGGCGGTTCTTGGCGGGCTTGCGTTCGGGCTTGCGGGGCATGGGGGGTCAGACCTCCAGGAGGGTGTCGAAGGCGGGCGGGAGCCGCTTCCAGGCGTCGCGGCCCGCGGCGTACTCGGCGTCGGTCAACAGGCAGGACTCCAGCAGCCGTTCGAGTCCGTCGCGGTCGAGTCCGGGCGAGGTGAAGACGAGGTGCTGGCAGCAGTCGCCGTGCTCGGGGTGCCAGTCGAGGGCGGCGGCCGCCCGGCGCACCGGCGGGACCATGTCCCACGCCGCGTCCGGGAGGGAGGCGAGCCAGGGGCCCACGCTCTCCACGCACAGCGCCCCGCCGGCCGCGTCCCAGTGCAGCAGCACGTCCGGCTTGTCGGCGAGCCAGAACCGGCCCCGGCTGCGGGCGGCCGCGCAGGTGATGTCCTCCAGGGCCTCGTAGAGCCGCTCGGGGTGGAACGGCCGCCGGCGATGCCACACCAGCGTGGCGACCCCGTGCGCGTCGGCCTCGGCGGGCAGGCGGGCACAGGCCGGGTGCTGGGCCGCTGCGGCGGACTCCACGTCGAAGCCGGCGAGCGCTGCGCGGGCCAGTGGTGAGTGGGGGGACGGTCGTACGGGGTGGCGGGCGCCGGCTGGATCGGTGGGCTGTACCGGGTAGGTGCCGGAGGCGTCGGTGGGCCGTGCCGGATAGGAGCCGGAGGCGTCGGTGGGCCGTGCCGGATAGGTGCCGGACGCGTCGGTGGGCCGTACTGGATAGACGGTGCCGGAGGCGTCGGTGGGCCGTACCGGATAGACGGTGCCGGACGCGTCGGTGGGCCGTACGGGATGGTCGGTGTGGGCTGGATCTGTCGGCCGTGCGGGGTGGTCAGTGCTTGCCTGATCCGTGGGCCGTGCGGGGTGGTCAGTGCTTGCCTGGTCCGTGGGCCGTGCGGGGTCTTCAGGGCTCGCTGGATCCGTGGCCCCTGCGGGGTGGCCGAGGGCCGCCGGGTCAGCCGGCCGTGCCGGGTGGTCAAGGCCTGCCGGACCGGTCGGCTGTGACAGGTGGTCAAGGCCCGCCGGACCGGTCGGCCGTGCCGGGTGGCCGAGGCTCGTCGGATCCGTGGGACGGGTCGCCCCGATCGGGACCCGGTGGGCTGTCGGGTGGAGTTGGGTGAGGAGTTCGTGGTCCTCCTCGTCGGCCTCCGGGGAGTCGAGGACGGCGAGGACGGGGGCGTACTCCAGCTGGCGGGCGAAGGTGTCGGCGACCGTGCGCTGGTCGGTGGCCGCGGCGGCGAGGCCGCGGTCGGCGAGGTCGTCGCCGTTGCCGAGGTACGGCAGGACGAGCGCCGGGTCGACCGCGGTGATCACGCCGGTGACCGTGAGGCCGCCGGCCGCGACCACCTCGGCCATCGCCTTGGGCTCGACGGAGTCCCACAGCTCGACGACCGCGAGGCGGAGCGTCCCTGCGGCGTCCAGGCGGCGCAGCTCAGGGACCAGGTCCTCCCTCAGCGCACAGCAGGCGCAGTCGTTGACCAGGGGCGTCTCGCCGGCCGACAGGATCCCGCCGGCGTCGCGGATCGTCCGTACGACGGTGCCGGCCGCGGCCGTCGCCAGGTCGTGGTGGAGGACGACGCTGCCCGGCACCTCGGCGAGCAGTTGGCCCACGGCCGCCTTGCGGGCGTCGGCGTGCAGCCCGCCGACGATCACGACGGAGAGCATCAGCCCTGCTTTCCGTACCGGCGCTCGAAGCGCTCGACGCGCCCCGCGGTGTCCAGCACGCGCGCGGTGCCGGTGTAGAAGGGGTGGCTGACGTTCGAGATCTCGACGTCCACCACCGGGTAGGTGTGGCCGTCCTCCCACTCGATCGTCTTCTCGCTCGTCATCGTCGAGCGGGTCAGGAAGGCGTAGTCGGCGGCCCGGTCACGGAACACGACGGGGCCGTAGGCGGGGTGGATTCCCTGGCGCACGGGTCAGCGCTCCTCTCGGAAGTCGACGTGGCGGCCGGCGACCGGGTCGTACTTCCGCAGGGTCATACGGTCCGGGTCGTTGCGGCTGTTCTT
This sequence comes from Streptomyces sp. NPDC057253, assembly GCF_042669125.1. NCBI lineage: Bacteria > Bacillati > Actinomycetota > Actinomycetes > Kitasatosporales > Streptomycetaceae > Streptomyces > Streptomyces sp. NPDC057253. The sequence goes on from NZ_JBHUXV010000069.1 coordinate 23,393, forward strand.
GCGGGTCACATAGGTGAAGCCGGTCCCGGCGGTGGACCGCAGCTTGATGACGGGGCGGAGTTCGTTGCGTGCCATGCTGCTATCTTACTGAAAATGAATTCCATTAACGACACGGCCCCGAGAGAGGTGCGTCACCCTTGCCCGCCCACTGCATGCTGACCGGCGCCCGGCCCGGCTTCGGCAACCACATCTCGTTCTCCCACCGGCGCACCTCGCGCCGCTTCGACCCCAACATCCAGTCCAAGCGCTACTGGCTGCCCAGCGAGGGCCGTTACGTGCGGCTGCGGCTGAGCGCGAAGGGGATCAGGACCGTCGACACGATCGGCGTCGAGGCGGCCGTCGCACGCATCCGAGCCCGGGGAGGAAAGGTCTGATGGCGAAGAAGAGCAAGATCGCGAAGAACGAGAAGCGCCAGGAGATCGTCGCGCGGTACGCCGAGCGGCGGGCCGAGCTGAAGGAGATCATCCGCAGGCCGTCCTCCAGCGCCGCCGAACGACTCGCCGCGCAGGAGGAGTTGCGGCGCCAGCCGCGGGACGCGAGCGCCACGCGCGTGCGTAACCGCGATCAGGTGGACGGCCGTCCGCGGGGCTACTTCCGGACCTTCGGGCTGTCCCGGGTGGGGCTGCGGGAGCAGGCGCACGCGGGACATCTGCCAGGTGTCCGCAAATCGTCCTGGTAACGCTCACGGGTGAGGCTGGTAGCTTGCTGCGATCCGTGCGGCCGCTACAGCTTGGGAGCCTCCAGTGACTACGGCGAACTTCTCGCGCACCGTCTCGCGCCGACGGGCGGGGCTCGCGGCCGCGGGAGTGGTGGGCGTGCTCGTTCTGACGGCGTGCAGCGGGGGCGGGGGCTCGGACGACGAGTCCTCGCCCAGCACGTCCGCCACACCCTCGGCGTCGGCCACCGGGGACGGCAGCGGGTCCGGCGGCTCCGGCGGCTCCGGTGGTACGTCCTCGTCCGCGTCCGGCAAGGTCGCGGGCAGCTGGCTCACCACCGCCGGCGGCAAGGCCGTGGTGCTGGTGGTCAACGGGGATCAGGCCGCACTCTTCGCGACCGGTGGATCGGTGTGCAGCGGCACGGCCAGCACGGACACGATCCGCCTCAAGTGCACGGACGGCAGCAAGGACCGCACCGTGGGCACGGTGGAATCCGTGAGCAAATCCGCGCTCAAGGTGAGGTGGCAGGGCTCCCTCGGCACGGAGAGCTTCATGAAGGCCGAGGGCGGACAGCTGCCGAGCGATTTCCCGACGGCGAGCATCGGGTCGTAGGGGAGCCTCGGGTCGTAGCGGAACCTCTGGTCCCAGGGGAGCCTCGGGTCGTAGCGGAACCTCCGGTCCCAGGGGAGGGGGTAGCTGGGGGCGGGCAACCGGTGGGTCCCGTCGTGCGTGATGATCCATGCACCGGATCGCTCACATCAGAGGACTTCACATGCGCGCCGCCCCCCTCGCCGTCACCGCTCTCGCCGCGGCCCTGCTCCTGACCGCCTGCGACGACGGCGGTGACAGCTCCGCCGACCGCGCGAGCGCGAGCCCGAAGAGCGGCTCGGCCTGTGCGATCGGCACGGTGGACCTGGAGGTCGGCCCGGCCAGCGTGGCTCCCGCCGCCGGCGACACCGGCAACATCCCCGTCACGCTGACCAACCAGAGCGCCCCGTGCACGCTGGAGGGCTTCCCGGCCGTCGACCTGAACGCGGCGGACAGCACCACGAGCCTCCCCGAGGACAAGGCCGCACAGCCCCAAAAACTGACCCTGGCCAAGGGCGACACCACGAGCTTCACGATCACGTACGTGCGCGGCAAGGCGGGCGCCGCGGGGAGCCTGGACGTGCGGACCCTGAAGATCGCCCTGCCGGGGGACGGCACCCAGAAGAGCTACAAGTGGTCGTACGGCCCCGTCGAGGGCAAGAGCGGCAACGCGAGCGACCTGAACGCGTCGGTCAGCGGGTTCACTCAGGCGGGTGACTGAGAGCGGGAGCGGTCAGCTTCCGGGCTCTAGGCGGGGGTGGTTGCCGACCTGGGCCTGGTCGGCCGCATGGGCGCCCTCCGTCCAGCCTGCCTCGTCGCTGACTCCGCGCAGCCGGGTCGTGGTGGTCCGGGGGAACATGCGGTCCATGCGGTCGGTGACGGCGACCTCGCGGGAGGCGAGGACCGGCAGCAGGTCGTCGGTCACCGGAGTCTCGGCGGCGGCCCGCAGACGGTCGCCGACGCGGTGGGCGTAGGCCGCGAGGAAGGACTGCCGGAAGGTCTTGGTGCGCTTGCGGCCGCCCGCCCGCTGGGCCGCCTCCGCCTTGGCCATCGCGGACTGCGCCTGCACCAGCAGCGAGGTGTACAGGAGCTCCACCGACTCCAGGTCGGCCTCGAAGCCCACGACCGTGGAGAAGGCGAGCGGTTCGTTCCACACGGCCCGGCAGTGGTTGGCGGTCGCCACCGCGTCCAGCAGCACCGCCTTCGCCTGCTCGTACGGCGGCTCGACCCCGATCCGGCAGGCACCGGGCGCGTCCTTGGCGGGCGCCCGCGCGTCCAGCAGCGCCTCGTCGACACTGTGCCGCGCCATCAGCTCCTGCGCCTTGGAGGTGAGCGCCTCCGCCTCCTCCGGATAGCCGGTCGCCTCCGCCTTGGCGAGCAACGCACGGATACGGGCCGTCATGCGGCCGTCGCCCTTGTGCCCCTGCCGGGGCTCCTCCAGCGGTTCCAGTGCGGGCAGCCGCAGCAGCAGGCGGTACAGCTCCAGTACGACGGTGGCGTGCGGGAAGCGGTCCGGGCGCGGGGCGTTCGGGTCCGGCTCCTCCAGCTCGGCGAGCTGCGCGGCCCAGCGGTGACCGCGGGGGCGGTCGTCGGGGGCCTGCGCGCGGATCAGGGCCGTGGCGAGCCGTACGTGCGGCCCGTCCAGTTCGCGCCGCACCATGCGTACGACATCGGCGGGCTGCCAGCCGCGCCGCCAGGCCTGCGCCACGAACTCCGCGCCACGCCGAGCCAGTTCGGCGTCCGCGCCGGGGTCGGCGGCGAGGAGGGAGGCGCCGGTGTCCAGGGCGGTGTCGTCGTCGGAGTAGAGGGCGGTCCGAAAGGCACGGTCGACGGTGCCGGCGGTCCGGTCGTCGGCCCGGTCCTCGCCTTCGCCCGTACCGCTGCCCTTGCCCTTGTTCTGGCCCTTGTTCTGGCCTTTGTTCTGGCCCTTGTTCTGGCCTCTGCTCGAACTGCTGCTCACGCGGCGATCGTCTCACCCTCCGAGGAGAGGCAACCTGTGGTTGACAGTGGCGGGGTGTCAACCTAAGGTTGACATCATGACAGCGAATCCCGCCATCACGTCATCCGTACGGCTCGACGACCTGATCTCGGCGATCAAGAAGGTCCATGTCGAGCCCCTCGACCAGCTTCAGGACGCGGTGATCGCCGCGGATCACCTCGGGGAGGTGGCCGACCATCTGATCGGTCACTTCGTGGACCAGGCGCGGCGTTCGGGCGCCTCCTGGACGGACATCGGCAGGAGCATGGGGGTCACCCGGCAGGCGGCGCAGAAGCGGTTCGTGCCGAAGGAGTCCGCCGACCTGAGCGCCGACCAGGGCTTCGGCCGCTACACCCCGCGGGCCCGCAACGTGGTGATGTCGGCGCACAACGCGGCCATCACCGCCCGCAACCCCGAGGGCCGCCCCGAGCACCTCGTCCTCGGCCTGCTCGCCGAGCCGGAGGGCCTGGCCGCCAAGGCGCTCGTGGCACAGGGGGTCACCCTGGACGCCGTACGGCAGGCCGCGACCGACGCGCTGCCGCCGGCCGCCGAGGAGGTCCCGGAACTCGTTCCGTACGGCTCCGACGCCAAGAAGGTCCTGGAACTCACCTTCCGCGAGGCGCTGCGCCTCGGCCACAACTACATCGGCACCGAGCACATCCTGCTGGCCCTGCTGGAGTTCGAGCACGGCACGGGCGTCCTGGCCGGGCTCGGCATCGAGAAGGAGCCGGTGGAAGGGGCCGTCGCGAATGAGCTGGAAGGGTATCTGAAGGTCCAGGGCGAGCAGGGCTGAGGCGGCTTCGCGCGGGTCGTCAGATGTCCGGAAGGTCCGTTGTCAGACCCTCCTGCCACACTCGCAGTCATGACCGACCGCTGGGTTCTCGCCCCGGCCGAGGACGGTGGCGTGGAGCTCGCCCCCCTCGGCCCCGGCGGGCTGCCCGCCGGGCCGGTGCTGCGGGAGGCGGATCCGGCCGAGGCCGTGCGGCGGCGGCCCGAGGTGGCGCGCTGGGTGTGGCGGTCCACCCCCGAGATCTATCCACGCCTGCTCGCCGCAGGGGTGCGGGTGGAGCGGTGCTACGACATCGAGGACGCCGAGACCCTCCTGCTCGGGCACGAGGGGCGGTCCGGGGAGCCGCGCTCGGCGGCCGCCGCCCTGGCCCGGCTGCGCGGCGGCCCGGTACCGCCCGACCCGCCCCAGCGCTCCGCCGAACCGGGCTCGCAGTCCCCCCTGTTCGAACCACAGGGCGTCCAGCTGCCGCTGACCGACCTCGCCGAGGTGTACGCCGACCAGCAGCGCCGTCATGACGCCACCGCGCACCCCGACCGGATGCGGCTGCTGACGGCCGCCGAGTCGGCGGGGATGCTGGTGGCCGCCGAGATGAACCGCGCGGGGCTGCCGTGGAGCGCCGAGACCCACCGCAAGGTGCTGCACGAGTTGCTCGGCGAGCGGTACGCGGGCGGCGGCGAGCCCCGGCGCCTCGCCGAACTCGCCGACGAGGTGTCCGAGGCCTTCGGGCGCCGGGTGCGGCCCGATCTGCCCGCCGACGTCATCAAGGCGTTCGCCCAGGCGGGCATCAAGGTGAAGTCCACCCGCCGCTGGGAGATCGAGTCCCTGGACCATCCGGCCGTGAAGCCGCTGGTCGAGTACAAGAAGCTGTACCGCATCTGGGTCGCCCACGGCTGGTCCTGGCTCCAGGACTGGGTGCGGGACGGCCGCTTCCGGCCCGAGTTCCTGGCCGGCGGGACCGTCACCGGCCGCTGGGTCACCAATGGCGGGGGCGCCCTCCAGATCCCCAAGGTGATCCGGCGGGCCGTGGTCGCCGACCCCGGCTGGCGGCTCGTCGTCGCCGACGCGGACCAGATGGAGCCGCGGGTGCTGGCGGCGATCTCGCGCGACCCCGGGCTGATGGAGGTGGCGGGCCGGGAGAGCGACCTGTACCAGTCCGTCTCCGACCGGGCCTTCTCCGGCGACCGCGCCCAGGCCAAGCTCGCCGTGCTCGGCGCGGTCTACGGCCAGACCTCCGGCGACGGCCTGAAGAACCTCGCCGCGCTCAGACGCCGCTTCCCCAAGGCGGTGGCGTACGTCGACGACGCGGCCCGCGCGGGCGAGGAGGGCCGGCTGGTGCGGACCTGGCTGGGGCGGACCTGCCCGCCGGCGGCCGGGGCGGGGGACGCGGAGGAGGCGGGCATCCCCCAGGACGACCCGGCGGGTCGACCGGCTGCCGGCGAGGACGACGGCTGGGTGCCCGGGTACGCGTCCAGCAACACCCGCGCCCGCGGCCGGTTCGCGCGCAACTTCGTGGTGCAGGGCAGCGCCGCCGACTGGGCCCTGCTGCTGCTCGCCGCGCTGCGCCAGTCGTGTGCGCGGATGCGGGCCGAACTGGTCTTCTTCCAGCACGACGAGGTGATCGTGCACTGTCCCGAGGAGGAGGCGGAGGAGGTCGTGGCGGCGATCCGGGAGGCGTCGGCGCTGGCGGGACGGCTGACGTTCGGGGAGACGCCGGTGCGGTTTCCGTTCACTACGGCGGTGGTGGAGTGTTATGCGGAGGCGAAGTGAGGGGGCGGGAGGCGGGTGGTCGGCGTGGGGCCGAAGGATCGGTGTGGGGGCGGGTGGTCGGCGTTAGGCCGAGGAATCGACCTGAGGCGCGGTTGAGCGGCATGAGGCCGAGGGATCGGCGTGAGCATGAGTAATCGGCGTGGCTCAGGTGAGCGGCGTGGCCCGGGTGGTCGGCATTGGCCGGGTCGTCAGCGTAAGTCTGAGTCGGCGAGGAGGGCGATGAGCTCCTGGAGGACCGTCTTCTCGTCCGTGCCGTCCAGTGCGTCGAGGGCGGCCCGCCACTGCGCGTGCGCCTCCTCGGTGCTCCCCCGCTCGCTCAGCAGGAGTCCGTACTGGTGGCGGGCGAGAGCGCCGGTGTAGCGGTCGGCGCGGGCGTCGGCGCGGCGCAGCAGTTCCGCGCACTCGGCGGCGGCGCGTTCCCCGTGACCGGTCAGGCGCAGGGCGCGGACCAGGCCGAGGCGGCTCTGCGACTCGCCGTGCCAGTCGCCGGGGCGGCCGAGGATGCGCAGGCTCTCCTCGAAGTGGGCCAGGGCGGCGGCCGGTTCACCGAGGGTGAGGTGGGCGTAGCCGATGTCGCAGTGCGCCGAGTGCCGTACGACCACGCTGCCGGTCTCCTCGCCGATGGCGAGCGAGCGGCGGTGCTGCTCGATGGCGGCGCGTGGGTCGGTGTGCGCGTAGAGGTTGCCGAGGTTGCTGTGGGTCACGGCCTCGCCGAAGGGGTCGTTCAACCGCCGTGAGTAGGCGAGGCTCTGGCGCAGTGCCTCGCCCGACTCGGCGTACCGGCCGAGGCCTTCGAGCAGCAGGCCCCGGTTGTTGAGGCAGCGGCGGATCCAGGAGTCCGCGCCGAGCCGCCGCCAGATCGTGAGGGCCCGGTCGACGAGGTCCAGGGCCTCGCCGTGCCGCCCGGTCAGAAAGTGCAGGCCGGCCAGGTCGCCCAGGGCACACGCCTCGGCGGCCTCGTCACCGAGCCGCCGTGCCACCGTGAGCGCGGCCCGGCCGAGGAACTCCGTCTCGGCGACCCGGCCGCTGCGCTGGAGGAAGGGGGAGAGCAGCCGCAGCAGGGTGGAGACATGGGCGGCGGCGCGTTCGTCGGGGGTCTCCAGGTGCCGTTCGACCAGGGCGACGATGTTCTCCAGCTCCGACTCGGCCCAGGCGAAGGCCTTCTCGGACGACGGGAACGGGGCGATGGCCAGCACGTGCGCCGCGTGCTCCGGGGGCTGCGCGGCGGTCGGGCGGCGACGGTCGTCCAGGTCGAGGCCGGGCTCGACGAGGGCGGTCAGCACCCGTTCGGCCATGGCGGCGTACCAGCGCAGGGCGGTGCGGGCGATGTCGGGGGCGTGCCCGGTGCCCGCGAGTTCCCTCGCGAAGTCGCGGACCAGGCCGTGCGGGGCGTAGCGGCCGTACGCCGTCTCCTCCAGGAGGGCCACGTCCACGAGGCGGTCGAGCGCGTCCTCGGCACGGGACTCGTCGCTGCCGTCGGTGCCGAGGAGCCGGGCGACCAGGGGGACGCCGTAGGTGGGCAGGTCGAGGGCGCCGATGCGGCACAGCGCGAGAGCTGCGTCGCGGTCCGACCGCCGCCCGGAGGCGGCGAGGGCGTCATGGGCGACGGCGAGGGAGCGGCGGACGGAGAGGTCGTCGTACTCCAGATGCCGCAACCGGTCCTCGGTGGCGGCGAGTTGGTCGGCGAGGACGTCGGGGGTGAGGGCGTGACGCGCGGCGAGCCGGGCGGCGACGACGCGGAGGGCGAGGGGGAGGCGGCCGGTGAGTTCTATGAGGGGGTGGGTGGCGTCGATGGGGGTGGGGGTCTGGGTCGTGGCGGGGGGTGGGGCGGTCGGGGCCGTGGGTGGGCCGGTGTCGGTGGCGGGGGTGTCGTGGCCGTCCCTGCCCGACACCGCGCGCAGCAGCTCCGCGCTCTCCTCGGCCGAGAGGGGGGTGAGGGGGAAGCGGTGGGCGTCGTCGAGGGCGGTCAGGGGCGAACGGCTGGTGACGATGACCGCGCAGCCGTGGCCGGCCGGGAGCAGGGGGCGTACCTGGGCGGCGCTCGCCGCGTCGTCGAGGACCATGAGCGTGCGGGTCGGTGCGAGCAGCGACCGCAGCAACGCGGCTGCCGCGTCCGGGTGTTCGGGGATGCTGCGCGGGTCGGCACCGAGGTCGCGGAGCAGGGCGGTGAGGGCCTGGGCCGGGGTGAGGGGGGTCATTCCCGGGGTCGCGCCCTGGAGATTGACGTAGAGCTGCCCGTCGGGGAAACGCTCCCGCAGCCCATGGGCGACATGCAGCGCGAGCGCGCTCTTGCCGACACCGGCCATGCCGCTGATGACGCCCAGGGCGGGGCCGGGGCCGGAGGTGAGGGCGCGGTGGAGGTCGTGGCGGGTGGTGAGGCGGCCGGTGAAGTGGCCCGGGGGCGGGGGGAGTTGGGCGGGGCGGGACGGTGTCCGGGGGGTGGGCGGGGTGTCGTCTCCGCGCGTAGCGTCGGCCGGGAGGTCGCCGGGGGCGGTCGTCTGGTCGCCGCCCTGGTGTTCGTGATCGACGGCGGCAGTTGCGTGCACTGGGTGGGGTGTTGCGGCGGTGCTTTGTGTATCTGCCGGGTTCGGGGTGTGCGCTGCGTTCGGGTTGGGGGTGGCGTCCGGGTCGCGAGTTGCAGTGGCGCTGTTGGCCTTGTCGATGCCGTTGGCCTTGTCGGCGCCGTCGGCCGCGAGGTCGGTTCCCCCGCGCAGTACCTCCACATGGGCCGCGCGGACCGCGGGGCCCGGTTCCACGCCGAGTTCCTCGATGAGGCGGGTGCGGAAGTCGCGGTGGACGGCGAGGGCCTCGGCCTGGCGGCCGGTGCGGTGGAGGGCGAGCATCAGCTGGCGGTGGTAGGACTCGCGGAGCGGGTGTTCGGCGGCGAGCGCGGAGAGTTCGGGGACGAGGGCGTCCGGTCGGGTGGGCGCGAGGGCGAGCTCGGCGTCGTAGCGCCACTCCAGGAGGAGGAGCCGGGCCTCCTCCAGACGCTGCACCAGGGCGTATCCGGCGAGTTCGGAGGGGACTCCGCTCAGCGGCGCGCCGCGCCACAGCGCGAGGGCCGCAGCGCAGGAGTGGAGGGTCCCGGTCCAGTCGCCGTCGGCGTGGGCGCCGCGGGCCCGGGCAGCGTGACGCTCGAAGACCTGGACGTCGAGTTCGCCGGGCGCGATGCGGAGCAGGTAGCCGGGGGCGACGGCCTGGAGCCGGTCGGGGTCGTCGAGGAGTCGCCGCAGGCGGGAGATGTGGTTGTGCAGGGATGCCTTGGCGGAGGCCGGCGGACTGCTCCCCCACAGCGCCTCCTTGAGGGACTTGGTGGAGACGACCCGGCCGGCTTCGAGGAGCAGCGCGGCGAGCAGGATCCGCTGCTTGCGGCTGCCGACCACGCGTACACCGGCGCCGCCGTGGCCGTCGTACAGAATCGGCGGGCCGAGCAGTCCGAACCGCAGCCCCGACTGCGATCCGCGCCCCATCACGCCGCCCACTTCTGGCGGAATCCCGCCCTCTTCACGACGGTTTCCCGCCAGCCACCCGACACGGACCAGTGCCGGAATCCGCCACCACCCCGCGCTTCCACACCATTGGTTCCCCATCGACGCCGTCGACTTCACGCCAGGCGGCGAACGACGACACGTAGATGCGTTGGCCACATGTTAGCGATTTGTTGGCGCAACCTGATGTGATCACTACATCGGATCTGGCCCGAGGGCGCGCGCGTAGGACGCGCAACTCGGGGGAGTGTCGCCGTCGCGGCCGGATCCGTGGGACGCGAGAGGGCCCCGGTCGGTGGAGGTGAACGACCGGGGTCCTCGTCCCGTTGCCCGAGCCGATGTCTCGGATGGCGGTCGGGAGTCTCAGATGATGGGCGGGCGGCCCAGGCGGGAGAGCTGCCAGACCGTTCGCCAGCGCATCGGCCGCCGTTCACCTGCCGGTTGCCGTACGCCCTCGACGAACCCGGCGAACCAGGCGCGCAGTCCGCTCGACGACCGCGTCCGCAGCAGGGTGAGCGCCGTCCACACGGCCAGGTGGACCGGGATGAGCGGCAGGGGCAGCCGGCGGCGGACCAGCCAGACGCGGTTGCGGGCGTTGACCCGGTAGTAGATGGCGTGCCGGGCCGGTGAGGTCTTCGGGTGCTGGAGCAGGAGTTCGGGCGCGTAGAGGATGCGCCAGCCGCGGTCGGCGGCCCGCCAGGCCAGGTCGGTCTCCTCGTGGGCGAAGAAGAACTCGGCGGGCCAGTCACCCGTTTCGGCGAGCATGGCCATGCGGAAGGCGTGGCCGCCGCCGAGGAAGCCGGTGACGTATCCGCCGCGCAGCGGGTCGGAGGCGCCGACGCGGGGGACGTGCCGCTGCTGGGTCTCGCCGTGTTCGTCGGCGATGCGGAAGCCGACGATGCCGAGGCGGTCGTCCGCCGCGAACAACTCCTGTACGCGGCGCAGTACATCGGCGTCCACGAGGAGGCCGTCGTCGTCGAGTTCCACGACCACGTCGATGTCGGCGAAGTCCCTCAGCCGGGCGAGCGCCACATTGCGCCCTCCGGGGCAGCCGAGGTTCTCCTCCACATCGAGGGTGGTGACCTCGCCGGGCAGGGACAGCCGCTCGGCGAACTCGGGCAGCCGGCAGCCGTTGCCGACGACCACGATCCGGGCCGGGGGGAGGTCCTGCTTGGCCACGGACCGCAGCAGAGCGTCGACCTCGTCGGGCCGGTTCCCCATCGTCACCACGGCGACGGCGACCCTCGGCGCGTCCATGTCCCACGTCCCCTCAATCCGACGGCCATCAACCGCGGCGATGCTAGCCGTTCACGGTAAGGACTTCTCAGGGTTGGGGATGGGGGGTTCGGGTGGGGGGTTGGGTGGAGGGGGTTGGGTGAACAGGGCCGGGTGGAGAAGGGGCTGGTGCAGGGGGTCCGGTGGAGAAGGGTTCGGGGCAGAGGGGTCCGGGGCTGAGGCGTCCGGGGAAGAGGGGTCCGGTGGAGAGGCGTCCGGGGCCGAGGGGTCCGGGGCCGAGGCGTCCGGGGCGTCCGGGGCAGAGGGGTCCGGTGGAGAAGCGTCCGGTGGAGAGGCGTCCGGTGGAGGGGGGTCGGGTGGAGAAAGGGCAGGTGCAGAGGGGGTCGGTGCAAGAAGGGTCGGGTGGAGGAGGCTGGGTGTAGCGGACCGGCACCGACCCCGCCCCTCACGCCCGCCGGTTCTCCTTCCGGCGTACGAACTTCAAGCCCGACCAGTCCTCCCCCAGTGCCGCGACCTTCACGTCCACGACTCCGAGCGGCAGGAAGATCTCCCGCAGCGCGTTCTCCGTGATGTCGCTGACATGGCCGGCCGCCCTCCGCGGCCAGGCGATCCACAGCGCGGCCTGATCCGCGAGCTCCTCGACCAGCCCGGGCGCCTCACCCGCGAGCCTCGCGTACTCGCGATGGAAGGCGACCACGACATCCGCCCCGCGCGGACCACCGGCGGCGAGGTCGCAGTCGTCGGGCAGCCCCGGGATCTCCCACCCGTCGGGCGCGTCGGAGAGCCGTACCCGGTGCCCCGCCTTGATGCCGAGCTTCTTGGCGAGGGGCGTACCGGAGTAGCCGCCCGCCGACCCCGCTCCGGTTCCGGAACCGGACCCCGCACCCGCACCCGCACCCGCCATACGGCACCTCCACGCCCCAGTCCAGCCGCCCTGATCCGACCCTCCCCAGCTTGACGGTCCGGACGGAGGATGTCCCTCAAGGACACCGGAGTCACGAGGGCTCAAAGGGCCGACCCCCTAACGCACCAACCGTGCGAGAAGCGTGGCAAGGTCCGCCAGGAACTGAAGCCAGGGCCGGGCCTGCTCCGCGCGCCGACCGAACCGTCTGCGCCAGGCCCCGGCCCTGACCACCTCCCGCCGCTGAATCGCCCTGTCCCGCACGCGTCGTAAGGACGCGCCGCGACTCGTGCCGATGCGCTTGCGTCGCCTCATGACGGGACGTTAACCGGGCCGGTACGGCGGCCACAGGGCAGCGGACCGCCAAAGCGGGCAGCCGGTTATTGGAGGTAACCCGTAAACCGGCGCCGGACAGGGCCCGTTGAGCCGAGCAGACCAACGACAGACGACTGACCACACGCCGCCCACCACACCAGCCCGAGGCGCCTCACCGCTCCGGGCCCACTGCCCCACCCAGCGCCCAATACCCCTACACAGGAACCGAGTTGTGGCCAATCAATAACTCATAGACAGCCACATTTCCCACCCCGGTGAGCCAGCAGACCACCATTCCGGAATGCTGCGCCCACCCGCAACTCCCCACCGAAAGGCCCCCCACATGCCGCAGTCCCTGTGGAAACGCCACAGCCTCGTGGTGGCCGCCGGCGCCGCGTGCGTCCTCGTCAACGGCAAGGGCATCGGGCCGTTATGGCTCATCGGGCTCGCCCTGCTGGTGACAGGTCTGCTGATGCGGCGGGCGATGACGCGTGCCCAGCGCCCGCCGAGCGAGGAGGCCCCGCCGTTGGCACTGGACATCCCCGTCGACGGCCGCTGGATGGCCCGCAACGGGCCCGCGACCAAGGTGCCCAGCCACACGCACCACCTCGCCCAGACCTACGCCATCGACCTGGCCCGCCGGCCGGCGCCGGAACCCGTGTGGCTGTGGCCGCTGACGCGGCGCCCCGAGTCCTACCCCTCCTTCGGGGAACCCCTGCTCGCCCCGGCGAACGGCCGGGTGGTAGCCGCCACGGACCGTCAGCGTGACCACTTGACGCGTACCTCCCTGGCCGGCCTGCTCTACGTGCTGCCGGAGAGCTTCGTGCGCTCCCTCGGCCTTCCGCGCCACCTGCTCGGCAACCATCTGATCCTCGACTTGGGCAACGGGGCGTACGCCGTCTTCGCGCACCTGCGGCGCCACTCGCTGAAGGTGGCAGCAGGGGACCATGTGACGGCCGGTCAGCCACTCGCGGAGTGCGGCAACTCGGGCAACTCCTCCGAGCCCCACCTGCACTTCCAGCTCATGGACAGCCCTGACATCACCTCCGCCCACGGCCTGCGCTTCACCTGGCGGTACCAGGACGACGCCGGCCACGAGCACGAAGGCGTACCCGCCGACAACACCTGCTTCGTCCCCGTCCGGCGCGCACCCGCCGACTCGTCGGACCCTACGCGGCGTCATAGCCGCGATCGAGCGCGAACCGAACCGACCGGACACGGCCGTCAGGGGCGAACTCGCCGAAGACGAAGACCTCCCGCGGCGGCGCCAGACTCCCGTCCCGGCTGGTGGTCCAGCGAGCGCGAAGCTGTAGCCCTCGCCCTCGCGCAGCGTCTCGCGCACGTCCACCGGATAGGCGTGGCCCAGCTTGCGCCCCTCCTCCAGCGCCTTCAGGACGCCCGAGCGCTGCATCACCTGTCGCCCGACCTGGTGCAGCGCGTCGGGGGTGGGGAAACGGTCGTGCGCCTCGGCGACCGGCACCGTCACGTCGTCGCGCAGACAGTGCGCCGGGTCCTGGGCGGGAGTCGGTTCCTCCGCCTCGGCGGGCGGCGGTGCGAGGTACCCGGCGCGGGCGGGCCTCGCTGTTGAACGGCTGGTCCCGGTCCCTTCCCGACCAGCCGGGCCAGGTGGCGTACCGGGCGCCGGCGCGGCGTCCTTCCACGGTCACTTCAGGGACGTACAGCTCGTACGACGACCCGAGGGAACGCCGGGAGCGAAGGCGGCGACCCGGTGGCGGCTTCACCCGCACGATCAAGTCGACCCTCTCCGGCCCGGTGGAAGGCCTGACCATCCCACTCCCGGCCTGACCTTCCGCACGAGACAGCACCTTGAGTCGACACCGCCGGCAGGCCCCGGCAACCGCCCCCAGTCCCGAAAAGGTCTACACCACTTTTGAGTCTCGAAACGAAGAAACCCCAGGTCGGATGCGATCCGATCTGGGGTTTTCACAGAGCCGCCTTCGGGATTCGAACCCGAGACCTACGCATTACGAGTGCGTTGCTCTGGCCATCTGAGCTAAGGCGGCGCGCTGTCCGCACTATGGTGCGATCAGCAACGTCGGTAAGTCTACACAGTTTCCAGGGGTGCTCCGCACCAGCCCTGGAGGCACCCCCGGAGGGCCCGTCGGCGGGGCTACGAGCAGCGTTTCCCGTTCGCCGGAGCGGTCCCGCGGAGCAGGTACGCGTCGATCGCGGAGTCGATGCAGGCGCTGCCGCGACCGTACGCGGTGTGGCCGTCGCCCTCGTAGGTGAGCAGGCGGGCCGAGGTGAGCTGGGCGGCCAGGGAGCGGGCCCAGCGGTAGGGGGTGGCCGGGTCGCGCGTGGTGCCGACCACGACGATCGGGGCCGCGCCCCGCGCCTCGATGCGGTGCGGCTCACCCGTGGCCCTGACCGGCCAGTACGCACAGCTGAGGGAGGCCCAGGCGAGCCCCTCGCCGAAGACCGGCGATGCCTTCTCGAAGGACGGCAGCGCCCTCTCGACCTCCTCCGGGGTGTCGTAGGAGGGGGGCAGGTCGAGGCAGTTCACGGCCGCGTTGGCAGACATCAGGTTGCTGTAGCGGCCGCCGGCGTCCCGCTCGTAGTAACTGTCGGACAGCACCAGGAGACCGGCGCCGTCCCTCTCCCTCATCGCCGATGTCAGCGCCTCCCGCAGCTGCGCCCAGGAGCTCTCGTCGTACATCGCCGCGATCACCCCGGTGGTGGCGAGGGCCTCCCCGAGCCTGCGGCCGTCCGCGTCGCCGGTGGGGATCGGGTGCGCGTCCAGCTTCCTGAAGAAGGCCTTGAGGTTCCGGCCGACCTCGGCGGTCGTCGTGCCCCTCGTGCCGAGCGGACAGTCCGGCTGCTGCACACAGTCCTTCGCGAACGACTGGAACGCCGTCTCGAACCCCGCCGTCTGGTCGAGGTTCATCCGGCGCGCGGGCAGCGAGGGGTCCATCGCCCCGTCCAGCACCAGCCGCCCGGCGCGGTCGGGGAACAGTCCCGCGTACGTCGCCCCGAGGAACGTCCCGTACGACGCCCCCACGTAGTTCAGCTTCCGGTCGCCCAGCACCGCCCGCACGACGTCCATGTCCCGGGCCGTCTCCACCGTCGACACATGCCGCAGCAGCCCCGGCGAGTGCGCGCCGCACGCCTCCGCGAACTCCTTGTAGGCGTCGACCAGTTCGGTGGTCTCGTGCGCGTCGTCGGGGGTGGTGTCCGTCTGGGTGTACGTGTCCATGTCCCGCCCGTCGAGACATTCCACGGCCTCACTGCGGGCGACCCCGCGCGGGTCGACCGCGACCATGTCGTACCGGGCCCGGACCGTCGCCGGGTAGCCGATCCCGGCGTACGCCTGGAGGTAGCCGCTCGCCGAGCCGCCCGGTCCGCCCGGGTTCACGAACAGCGACCCGAGGCGCTTGCCCGGCCCGGTGGCCTTCTTGCGGGTGACGGCGAGACGGATGTCTCCCCCGGCCGGCTTGTCGTAGTCGAGCGGTGCCTTCAGCGTGGCGCACTCGAAGCCGGGGACCCCGCAGCTGCGCCAGCGCACCTTCTGTCCGTAGTACGACGCCAGCGCGGCCAGTGTCGCCGTCGGCAGCGCGGCCGGCGTCACGTCGGCGGCCGAGGTGGCCGTACCCGTCGAGGCGCTGGCGGAGCAGGCGGAGGCGAGAAGTGCCGCGGCCAGAAGGATGCCGCCGGTGCGGAGGGTGCGGGAGCTGCGCCTGGTGTGCATCAGGCGAGAGTAACTCTGCGCAGTTTCCTGATCGCAATCCGTGTGCACAAAGCCTCGTACGAGTGACGTGGTCAACCCTCCCCGGGTTCTCAACCCGCCCTGCGTTCTCAACCCGCCCTGCGTTCTCAACCCGCTCCCGAGGACCGCGCCGTCCTCAACCCGCTCTGAGTGCCATCGCCATCGCCTCCACCGCGAGCAACGGGGCTACATTGCGGTCGAGCGCCTCGCGACAGGCGCCGATCGCCTCGATGCGCCGCAGGGTGCTCTCCGGTGAGCTGCCGCGGGCGAGCCGCTCCAGGGTGTCCTCGGCGTCCGCGTTGGCGATCGCCACCCTCGAGCCGAGCTGGAGGGCTAGGACGTCGCGGTAGAAGGCGGTGAGGTCGGTCAGCGCGAGGTCGAGGCTGTCTCGCTGCGTGCGGGTTCTGCGGCGCTTCTGCTTGTCCTCCAGGTCCTTCATCACGCCCGCCGTACCGCGCGGCATCCGGCCGCCCTGCACGGCACCCATCGCCGCCTTCAGCTCCTCCGTCTCCTTGCCGTCCATCTCCTCGGCCAGCTGCTTGGCGTCGTCGGCCGCCGCGTCGACCAGCTCCTGGGCCGCCCTGAGGCAGCCGCCGATGTCGTCGATGCGCAGGGGCAGCTTCAGCACGGCGGCGCGGCGCTCGCGGGCGGCCGGGTCGGTGGCCAGGCGACGGGCCCGGTCGACATGACCCTGGGTGGCACGGGCTGCGGCCATCGCCGCGGCCGGCTCGATGCCCTCCCTGCGCACGAGCATGTCGGCGACGGCGTCGACGGAGGGCGTGGACAGGTTCAGGTGCCGGCAGCGGGAGCGGATCGTCGGCAGGACGTCCTCGATGGAGGGGGCGCACAGCAGCCACACCGTGCGCGGGGCCGGTTCCTCCACGGCCTTCAGCACCGCGTTGGCCGACTTCTCGTTCAGCCGCTCGGCGTCCTCGACGAGGATGATCTGCCAGCGGCCGTTCGCCGGCGAGGTGAAGGACTTGCGCACGGTGTCCCTCATGTCGTCGGCGAGGATCTGGGTGCCGACGGCGGCCACGGAGGTGACGTCGGCGTGGGTGCCGATGAGTGCCGTATGACATCCGTCGCAGAAGCCGCAGCCCGGCACTCCGCCGAGCGCCCGGTCCGGGCTGACGCACTGCAGCGCGGCCGCGAAGGCCCTCGCCGCCTGGTTCCGGCCCGCACCGGGCGGTCCGGTGAACAGCCAGGCATGGGTCATCTTCGACGCCTCGGGCGGCGGGGCGTCGGTGGCGGCGGCGGTGACCAGGGCGTCGGCGTCCCGAGCGGCAGCGCCGAGCTGCTCACTCACCCTCTCCTGGCCGACCAGGTCGTCCCATACGGTCATGGGTTGCGCCGCCCTTTCGTCATCCTTCGTGCGTCGGATCCATTGTGCGGGCGAGCACTGACAACGGCCGACGGTCGGGTGTCGGGTGCGGGTGCGTGGGGGCTGGTCGCGCAGTTCCCCGCGCCCCTGGGTGGGTGCCACGAAGGCACGTCGGGCTGTACCCACCTGTCTGGGGGCGCGGGGAACTGCGCGACCGGCCCCCACCGACCCGCACCCGACAACAGACCGCTACCGCCCCCGACGCCGCCGTCCCCGATCATCCCCGTGCTCGTCGTCATGCGGTCCGAGCAACTCGTCCGCCAGCGACGGCAGATCGTCCAGCGGCGTCTCCTCGGCCCAGTCCGACCGCGGCCTGCGCCGAGGCGTGCCCTGCTCGTCGACCTGCGGCAGCTCCCGGGTGCGCTGCTCGTCCCGGAAGTACCCAGGCGGCACCCGATCCGAAGGCCCGTCCCCCGACACCGGAGGCAGCACGGCCGTCTCGTCAGCCGCACCCGGCGGAACGGGAGGCAGCACCGCGGTCTCATCAGCCGCACCCGGCGGAACCGGAGGCAGCACCGCGGTCTCATCAGCCGCACCCGGCGGAACCGGAGGCAGCACCGCCGTCTCGTCCGCCGCCCCCGGAGGAACCGGCGGCTGCGGAAGCTGTGCCGTCACCTCGGACTCGGAGACCTGACCGGAGTCCTCGGAAGACCCCTCGTCGTCCTTCTCCATCGAGACCCGCGGCAGCACCGCCGTCTCGTCCACCGGCCCACCCGACGCGTTCGTCGGCGTCACCACAGGCGTCGGCACGGTCGCCGCGTCCAGCCCCGCCGCAGGGGTCGCGGTCTGCTTCGGTCCCGCCTCCGCCGCCGCGGTGGCCGTCTCGGCGAGCCGCCGCGCCTCCTCGGCCCGCAGCAGCGCCTCCTCGGCCTTGCGCTGCTTCTCCAGCCGCCGCTCCTCGGCCTCGGCACGCAGCCGCGCCTCCTCCTCGGCCTGCTTGCGGGCGGCTGCCTCGCGGGCCTTGCGCCGGGCCTCCTCCTCGGCGCGGGCCTTCTCCTCGGCGAGCAGCCGGACCCGCTCCTCCTCGGCCCGCTTGCGCGCTTCCTCGGCCCGCAGCCGGGCCTCCTCGGCCTGCCGCTCGGCCTCGCGGCGCTGAGCCTCCTCCAGCTCGCGCCGCTTGCGCTCCTCCTCCTCGGCCTTCAGCCGGGCGAGCTGCTCCTGGCGCTCCCGCTCCAGTCGCTCCTCCTCGGCCTTGCGCGCGGCCTCTTCCTCGGCCTTGCGCCGCGCCTCTTCCTCGGCCTTGCGGCGGGCCTCCTCCTGCTCCCGGATCTCCTGCTCGGACAGCGGCAGCATCTGGTCGAGGCGATGCCGTACGACAGTGGTGACGGCCTCGGGCTCCTGGCCCGCGTCCACGACCAGGTACCGCCCCGGGTCGGCCGCGGCGAGCGTGAGGAATCCGGACCGCACGCGTGCGTGGAACTCCGCCGGCTCCGACTCCAGCCGGTCCGGCGCCTCGGTGAACCGCTCGCGGGCGATCTCGGGCGAGACGTCGAGCAGGACGGTCAGATGCGGTACCAGGCCGTTGGTCGCCCAGCGGTTGATGCGGGCGATCTCCGTCGGGGACAGGTCGCGCCCGGCGCCCTGGTAGGCCACCGAGGAGTCGATGTACCGGTCGGAGATCACGACCGCGCCGCGCTCCAGCGCGGGCCGGACCACGGTGTCCACGTGCTCGGCACGGTCCGCGGCGTACAGCAGCGCCTCCGCGCGGTGCGACAGTCCGGCACTGGAGACGTCCAGCAGGATCGACCGCAGCCGCTTGCCCACCGGGGTCGCCCCCGGCTCGCGCGTGACCACGACCTCGTGGCCCTTGGCCCTGATCCACTCGGCGAGCGCCTCGGCCTGGGTGGACTTCCCGGCCCCGTCACCGCCTTCCAGCGCGATGAAGAAACCCGCGGCTGCGGGCACCGTCACCGGGTCGTCCCCGCCGAGCAGCGCGTCCCGCAGATCGTGCCTGAGGGGTACCCCGGAGCGGTCGTCGACCTTGGCGAGCACCAGCGCCGCCACCGGCAGCAGCAGCGCGCCCACCAGCATCAGCGTGAACGCGGCGCCGCCGTGCGCGAACACGAACTTGCCGTTCTCCAGCCGGTGCGGTCCGATCACCGCGGCCACCACGGGCGCGACCAGCGCGCCGAGCGCCACGCACACGCGTACGACCGCGTGCAGGTGCTCGGTGATGCGCGCCCGCCGGTACTCCTCGGTCTCCTGGTCGAGCAGGGTGTGCCCGGTGTTGGCGGCCACACCGGCGCCGATTCCGGCCAGCACCTCGATCAGCAGCACGGTGGTGAGGTCCGGGACGAGCCCGGCGGCCAGCAGGGCGATGCCGGTGAAGGCGATGGCCAGCGCGAGCAGCCGGCGCCGCGACAGCGAGACCAGCACCTTGGGCGCCGTACGGACACCGACGACGACTCCGCCGGTCAGCGCCGCCACCATCAGGCCGTACGTCACCGGCCCGCCGCCCAGCTCCGTGGCATGCAGCACCGCGACGGCCACGGCGGCCGCAATCGCCCCGGCGACGGCCGCGCAGGCCGGCACCAGCAGCGGGATCGCTCCGGTACGGCCCTTGTCGACACCGGTGCCGGTCTTGGGCCGGCGCAGCCCCTCCAGCGGCGAACGCGCGCGTGGGGTGCGGGTGTCGGGCAGCTCCAGGAAGGTCAGCACCGACAGCGAGGCGGCGAACAGACCGGCCGCCACGTACGAGGCGAGGGCCGCCTGGTGCTGGCCGAACCAGTCGATGCCGGAGCCCAGCAGGTTGTTGAGCAGGCCCGCGGCGACGAGCGCGGCGGCGGCGAGCGGGATCACCACGAAGGTCGTGCGCAGCGACAGCCGGCGCAGCGCGTCCAGGTGGTCCGGCAGCGGCCGTACCGTCGCCCCCTCCGGCGGCGGAGCCGGCAGCAGGGCGGGAGCCGCACTCTCGCGGCACACGGTCCAGAAGCGCTCGGCGACACCCGACACGAAAGCGGTCACCAGGAGCATCGCGAGCGCGTTCTCCGGCGTCCAGTCGATCCACAGGGGCGCGACGATCAGCAGCGCGACCCTGAGGCCGTCCGCGCCGACCATGGTCCAGCGGCGGTCGAGCGGCCCCTCCTGCGAGGTGAGCGAGGTCAACGGGCCGAGCAGGACGGCGCCGAAGAGCAGGGTGGCCAGGATGCGTGTGGCGAAGACGGTCGCCACTGCGAACGCCACGCCCCGGTAGCCGCCGCCGAACGAGCCCTGGGCGATCGCCGCCTGAAGGGCCAGCAGGACCAGCACCAGGAGCGCGAGGGTGTCACCGATACCGCCCACTAGTTGGGCGCTCCACAGGCGTTTGAGCTGGGGCCTGCGCAGCAAGGCGCGGACGGCGCGCTCGCGGGAGTCCGCGACCAGGGCGTCGTCGGGGGCCGGATCAGGGGCCGTTGGCTGCTCCGCACGGGTCATGCGTTCAGCCTATCGGGAGCCACCGACAGCCCGGTGGGCCCGCCCTGACATGCGCACGTCCCGACACCAAAGTGATGCCGGGACGTTCGCATTGCGAAGCCTGAGTGGAGCGACCTGGCCGAAACTCAGTCCTCGGACGCCGCCTTCGACGCCGTCGCCTTCTTCGCGGCGGCGGTCGTCTTCTTGGCGGCCGTCTTCTTCACCGCCGTGGTCGTCTTCTTCGCCGCGGTCTTCTTGGCGGCCGTCGCCTTCTTGGCCGGGGCCTTCTTCGCGGGCGCCTTCTTCGCCGTCTTCTTGGCGGGGCCCTTGGCCCGCTTCTCGGCGAGCAGTTCGAAGCCGCGCTCCGGAGTGATCGTCTCGACGCTGTCGCCGGAGCGCAGGGTCGCGTTGGTCTCCCCGTCGGTCACGTACGGCCCGAAGCGGCCGTCCTTGACCACGACCGGCTTCTCGCTGACCGGGTCGGTGCCCAGTTCCTTCAGCGGCGGCTTGGCGGCCGCGCGGCCACGCTGCTTGGGCTGCGCGTAGATCGCGAGCGCCTCTTCGAGGGTGATCGTGAAGAGCTGCTCCTCGGTCTGGAGCGAGCGCGAGTCGGTGCCCTTCTTCAGATACGGCCCGTAGCGGCCGTTCTGCGCTGTGATCTCCTGGCCCTCCGCGTCCGCGCCGACCACCCGCGGCAGCGACATCAGCTTGAGCGCGTCCTCAAGAGTCACCGTGTCCAGGGACATCGACTTGAACAGCGAGGCGGTCCGCGGCTTCACGGCGTTCTTGCCGGTCTTCGGGGTGCCCTCGGGGAGCACCTCGGTGACGTACGGGCCGTAGCGGCCGTCGCGGGCGATGATCTGGTGACCCGTCACCGGGTCGGCGCCGAGCTCGAAGTCGCCGCTCGGCTTGGCGAGCAGCTCCTCCGCGAGCTCGACGGACAACTCGTCGGGAGCCAGGTCCTCGGGCACGTCGGCCCGCTGGTGGTTCTCGGAGTCCTTCTCGCCGCGCTCGATGTACGGCCCGTAGCGGCCGACCCTGAGCACGATGTCGTTGCCCACCGGGAACGACGACACCTCGCGCGCGTCGATCGCGCCCAGGTCGGTGACGAGCTCCTTGAGGCCGCCGAGGTGGTCCCCGTCGCCATTGCCGGCGTCGGCCGCGCCGCCCGCGGCAGTGCCTTCGCCGAAGTAGAAGCGCTTCAGCCACGGCACGGACTGCGCTTGGCCGGCCGCGATGCGGTCGAGGTCGTCCTCCATGCGGGCGGTGAAGTCGTAGTCGACGAGCCGCCCGAAGTGCTTCTCCAGGAGGTTGACCACGGCGAAGGACAGGAAGGACGGGACGAGCGCCGTGCCCTTCTTGAAGACATAGCCGCGGTCGAGGATCGTGCCGATGATCGAGGCGTACGTCGACGGACGGCCGATCTCCCGCTCTTCGAGCTCCTTGACCAGGCTGGCCTCGGTGTAGCGGGCCGGGGGCTTGGTGGCGTGCCCGTCGACCGTGATCTCCTCGGCGGAGAGCGCGTCGCCCTCGCTGACCTGGGGCAGTCGGCGCTCGCGGTCGTCCAGCTCGGCGTTCGGGTCGTCGGCACCCTCGACGTAGGCCTTCAGGAAGCCGTGGAAGGTGATCGTCTTGCCGGAGGCGCTGAACTCGACGTCCCGGCCGTCGGCGGCGGTGCCGCCGATCTTGACCGTGACGCTGTTGCCGGTGGCGTCCTTCATCTGCGAGGCGACCGTGCGCTTCCAGATCAGCTCGTAGAGCTTGAACTGGTCGCCGGTCAGGCCGGTCTCGGCGGGCGTGCGGAAACGATCACCCGAGGGGCGGATCGCCTCGTGCGCCTCCTGCGCGTTCTTGACCTTTCCGGCGTACGTGCGCGGGCTCGACGGCAGGTAGTCGGCGCCGTAGAGCTGGGTGACCTGGGCGCGGGCGGCGCTGATGGCCGTGTCGCTGAGGGTCGTGGAGTCCGTACGCATATAGGTGATGAAGCCGTTCTCGTACAGCTTCTGCGCCACCTGCATGGTCGCCTTCGCGCCGAAGCCGAGCTTGCGCGAGGCCTCCTGCTGGAGGGTCGTCGTACGGAACGGGGCGTACGGCGAGCGGCGGTACGGCTTGGACTCGACCGAGCGGACGGCGAACCGCGTCTGCTCCAGGGCGGCGGCGAGCGCGCGGGCGTTCGCCTCGTCGAGGTGGAGGGCGTTCGCAGTCTTGAGCTGTCCCAGGGAGTCGAAGTCACGGCCCTGCGCGACCCGCCTGCCGTCGACGGTCTGCAGGCGCGCGACCAGCGACGAGGGGTCGCTCGGGTCCCCGGCGCGACCGGTGGCGAAGGTGCCGGTCAGGTCCCAGTACTCGGCGGAGCGGAACGCGATGCGCTCGCGCTCCCGCTCGACGACGAGCCGGGTCGCGACCGACTGGACGCGGCCGGCCGACAGGCGCGGCATGACCTTCTTCCACAGGACCGGCGAGACCTCGTAGCCGTAGAGGCGGTCGAGGATGCGGCGGGTCTCCTGGGCGTCGACCAGCTTCTGGTTCAGCTCGCGCGGGTTGGCGACGGCGGCCTGGATCGCGGCCTTGGTGATCTCGTGGAAGACCATCCGCTTGACCGGGACCTTGGGCTTGAGGACCTCCTGGAGGTGCCAGGCGATGGCCTCGCCCTCGCGGTCCTCATCGGTGGCGAGGAAGAGCTCGTCGGAGTCCTTCAGCAGGTCCTTGAGCTTCTTGACCTGGGCCCGCTTGTCGGCGTTGACGACATAGATGGGCTCGAAGTCGTGCTCGACGTCCACGCCGAGCCGGCGTACCTCGCCGGTGTACTTCTCCGGCACCTCGGCGGCGCCGTTGGGGAGGTCGCGGATGTGCCCGACGCTCGCCTCGACGACGTATCCGGGCCCGAGATAGCCCTTGATCGTCTTCGCCTTGGCAGGCGACTCGACGATGACGAGTCGGCGGCCGCCCTGTGCGGTCTCGCTGGTCGGGGACAACTTCGCTCTTCTCTCCGGTCGACGCTGGGGTATCCCCAGGCCTTGGTTCCCGGGGTCGGGTCATGCTGACGCTGCGGAGTGTGACGGTACATCCCGCCCCCGTGTCAAACGGGAAAAGCCCACAACGGCCACTCGAACGGTAACCCGACTACCGCCATTCCTGCCGCCCGGAGTCCTCACCGGCCTTTTCGGGCTCATCCGGAGGGTGATCTCCCAATTACCGGTCGAGCCGCTCGCCGAAGCCTCCTAGAGGCGGGTGAGGCACCATACGCCGAGGGCCAGCGCGAGGAGCGCGGCGAGGGTCGCGACGGTCGCCGATGCGACGGGACTCACACCGAGGGCGACGGGCCGGCGATGGCGCACCCGGGCCGCGGTCCACACCAGCAGCCCGCCTCCGAACAGGGCGAACACCAATCCCGCGAAGATCGCCGATCCGCTCTCCATGGCTCCCCGTGCCCCTCTTCTCCTGTCCGCGCGTGCGCCTTCCATGGAGACTGGCACGCGCGGACGGCGGCCAGGCGAACCCCGGGTGAACGCCGTGCCGACACGGTCGAGGACTCCCCCGGCCGATGCCTGCCGAGCGCCCGGCCACTGCCCCGGTCGCTCGCGGATTCCGTCAGGTTCACGCCCGGTTCTCACCCGGATCCCACACGCGTGTGACCGGGTGCGCAGGTGTCCGGGCCCGGCGGCGACCCGGATCCGGTCCGTCGGGTGCCGAAAACCGACCGGATTCAGACCGGATTCAGACCGCGCCGGGCGGGGGTATCTTCCCGCTCGACTTCTTGTTGTCGGTCAGGCTCACCGTGCACACGATCTTGTTGAATCCCTTCTTCCAGTCGTCCTCGTCGGCCACCCAGCCGTATACGAGTCGCTCCTGACCGGGCGCCCAGGTCGACTCGAATTTGTTGCCGCACAACTTGGTCGCGTTGTCGGTTCCCTTCTTGTAGGTCATTCCGGCCGGGGCCTGGACGGTGCCGATCACCTGGTCGGTGTGAGGCTTGGAACAGTCGGTGAGCGGTGCTTTGTAGCCGTCGTCGAGCTGCTGGTAGACCCAGCAGTCGCCGAGGCTCATCTGACCGACCCACAGGTCCGTGCCCAGGTCCCGGAAGCGGCCGACCTCACCGCCGATCGCGGCATGGCGGCCGAGCACGAGACACGCCGTGCCCCGGCCCGCCTTGCCGAAGCCCTCCTCGGTCGGCAGGACCGCGTACCCGGCCGCGTCGGGCAGCGCGTCCACGACGGGCCGGCTGAGGTTCGCGCAGCGTTCGGCGCCGCGGGCCTTGGCGTCGGCGAAACCGGTGGCCGTGTCGACCGCCACGACCTGGCCGTCCGGCCAGTCGTCCGCGCAGTCCACGACCCCCAGATTCGGCGCCGACTTGAACGGCGTCCCCGACCACACCGCCTGCACGCAGTCACCGGCCTCCAGGGGCTCGTCCAGCCCGACGACATCGCCGTACGGCAGCACGGGCCCGGCGGGCGACGCCCCCTGTGACGCACTCCCCCTGGCACTCGGGGACGACTTGGCCACGGCGTCCGTGTCCCCGTCACCCCCGATCAGCGCTACGACCCCCCAGACCCCGCCCCCGACGACCAGCAGCACACCGACGACGAGCGCGAGCAGCGCGAGCCGCTTCTTGGCGACGGGGGTGGGGGCGGGAGGCTGCGCCTGGCCTCCGGGGCCAGGGGGGCCGCCGGGACCTACGGGACCGCCCGGGCCACCGGGGCTGAAGGAGCCGCCGGGACCGAAGGGGCTGCTGGAGCCGCCGGGAGCTCGGGGGCCACCCGGGCCACCGGGGCCTCCCGGACCGCCGGGGCTGAAGGAGCCGCCCGGACCGAAGGGGCCGCTGAAGCCGCCGGGTCCCCCAGGACCGCCGAGGGCGGCGGGCGGGCCGGTGATGGTGGGCATGCCCGGGTCGGGGGGCCACCCGGGGGTGTGGGAGCCACTGGGGGTAGGGGACTCGGCGGGGGTGCCGGGCGCAACAAGGCCTGGAGCACCGGACCCACCAGGGCCGGGGATGCCGGGCCCGCCAGGCGTATCCGGTCCACCCGGAGCGCCCGGCCCGCCGTATCCGCCAGGTGGCCCGCCCGCGTACCCCTGCGAGGACCCACCGCCGTCGTACGCTCCCGGCGCCCCGCCGCCGTAGGGCTCACCGGCGTAGGGACCAGCAGCCGCACCTCGCGCATAGGGTCCGGCCGAAGCCCCACCCTGCGTGTACGGACCCGCCGAAGCCCCACCCTGCGCATACGGCCCGGCCGCCCCTTCCTCGCTCCGATACGGCGAACCAGCCCCCCGCGCATACGGGTTGTCGGTCCCAGGCACCTGCCCAGCCGGCGGTGGCCACGCGTTGTACGGCGACGGTGGCCCCGAGCCCGGTGTCGCTCCCGGCGTGCCCGGTCCGCCGGCGCCGGAGTCGCCCTCCGCCGAACCGCCGCCCCACGCAGGGCTCGCATCGGATGAACCCCCGCTTCCCGACGCCACCGGGCTCCCGACACCGACCCCCGGCGCGCTCGGCGTCGGAAGCACACCAGGCCCGCCCAACTCGCCCGGCCCGCCCGGCGTCGGAGGAGTCGGCGCCGGACCCCACCCGCCGACAGCCGGCCCGAACCCTCCCGCCGGGGAACCGAATCCACGGCCCGCCGCGCTCCGGGCACCCCACGCCTCCGCCTCTCCCGCCGCTCCCCGCACGGCCACCACCCGCTCCAGCCCCCGCCGCACCGCCTCCGGCGAGAACCTGCGCACGGGGTCCTTGACCAGCAACCCCAGCAGCACCGGGGTGAGTTCGCCGGCCCGGACGGGCGGGGTGGGGTCCTCGCCCAGCAGGGCCGTCAGCGTGGCGTACTCACCGTGGCGGTCGAAGGGGCCGCGTCCCTCGACGGCGGCGTACAGCGTGGCGCCCAGGGAGAACAGGTCCGCGGCCGGCGTCGGCGGCTCGCCCCGCGCGCGCTCCGGGGCGAGATATCCCGGCGTGCCGAGGATGCCGGCGGTCGCGGTGAGCCGGGGTTCGCGGGACTCGGGCTGGAGGGCGATGCCGTAGTCGGTGAGCAGCACGCGCGCGTAGGGGTCACCCGAAGAGTCCGGCGCCAGAAGGATGTTGGCCGGTTTCACGTCCCGGTGCAGAATGCCGACCCGGTGCCCCGCGGTGAGCGCGTCGAGGACGGCGAGACCGACCCGGGCCGCCTGCTCGGGCGACAGCGGCCCGGAACGCCGTACGACCGCCTGGAGGTCCACCGCGTCCGGCACGTACTCCATGACGATCCAGGGCAGCCCCTCGTGCACCACCACGTCATGCACCGTGGCCACATGCGGGTGGCCGCGCAGCCGCGCCGCGTGTCGCGCCTCGCTGCGGGCGCGGGCGATGCGCTGGGCCGTCTCGCCCTCGTCCATCGGCAGGTCCGGAAGCGCGATCTCCTTCATCGCGACTTCGCAGGCCAGCTCTTCGTCGTACGCCAGCCAGACGCGGCCCATGCCGCCCGCGCCGAGTGTGCGCGAGAGCCGGTAGCGGCCGTTGATGATCCTGTGCTCGCCGTGATCCGGCGTCTCCCCCGCCATCACGCCTCCCCCCGAGACCCGAAGCCAGAGACAGCGCGCCTCCCCCGAGAACGCGTCAGTTCTGTCCCTCGAAGGTAGCCTCGCACGCCCCACTGACAGGAGGCCTTTTCGGGGCCAATCCCACCAGACCGGGCACAGGAGCCCCAGGGGTACGGGGACGCCTCAGCGGGCACACCCCGCCGAGTTCACGGGGACTCCCGCGGGTTCACGCACACCCCGCCGAGTTCACGGGGACTCCCGCGGGTTCACGGGGACTCCCACCGACGTCACGCGAGCCCCGCCAGGTTCATGCGGACGCCCACCGGGTTCACGCGAGCCCTCGCCGGACTCACGCGGCCGCCGGACTCACGCGGCCGCCGGGCTCACGCGAGCCCCTGCCGGATTCACACGAGCCCCCGCCAGCCCCACGCGGCCCCCCGCCGGCCTCACGCCGGCTCCAGGAACCCCTGCTCCACCAGCACCCGGATCTGCGCGGGCGTGCGGTCGCGCAGCAGGATCGGGTCCTCGCCCATGAGCTGGGCGATCGCGTCGAGGATGCGGCCGGCGCTCAGCGAGCCGTCACACACCCCGGCGAAGCCCGCGCCGACCGTGTCCACCTTGGTGGCTCGGCGCATCCCCCGGTGCTGGCGCAGCACCACGTGCTCGGGGTCCTCCGCTCCGGGCAGTCCGACCTGCTCCTGGACGATCTCGGGCACGAGCTTGAAGTGAGCCTCCAGCAGGGCCGCGTCGTCGTGGGCGCGCAGATAGTCGAGGCGGGCGAAGTGCGCGCGGACGGTGTCGCCGAGCGGCTGCTCGACCGGGTGCGGCCATTCCTCGACGGTGATCGAGGGCACGGCCGAGCCGGTCCTGCGCAGGGTGATCCAGCCGAAGCCGACGGCCTTCACCTTGCGCGCCTCGAACTCGTCGAGCCAGGCGTCGTACAGCGCCTGGTACTCGGCCGGGTCGCCGCGGTGGTCACCGGCGTCCCTGAGCCACAGCTCGGCGTACTGCGTGACGTCCTGCACCTCGCGCTGCACGATCCACGCGTCGCACCCGCGCGGCACCCACGACCTGAGCCTGTCCTGCCAGTCCTCCCCCGCGACGTGCTGCCAGTTGGCGAGGAACTGCGCGAACCCGCCCTCGTTCAGCAGCTCCCCCGCCCCCTGAACGACCGAGCGGCACAGATCGTCCCCGCCCATCCCGCCGTCGCGGTACGTCAGCCGGGCGCCCGGCGAGATCACGAAGGGCGGGTTCGAGACGATGAGGTCGTACGTCTCCCCCTGCCGGAGCGGCTCGAACAGAGAGCCCTCCCGCAGATCGGCGGCCGGGGCGCCGGAGAGCGCCAGCGTGAGCGCGGTGATGTGCAGCGCGCGCGGGTTGAGATCGGTCGCCGTCACGCGCGTGGCGTGCTGCGCGGCGTGCAGGGCCTGGATGCCGGATCCGGTGCCGACGTCGAGGGCGGACGAGACGGGCGTACGGACGGTGATCCCGGCGAGGGTCGTGGAAGCGCCGCCGACCCCGAGGACGACACCCTCCTCACGGCTCCCGATGCCACCGGCGCCGCCGACGGCACAGCCCAGGTCCGACACGATGAACCAGTCCTCGCCGTCGGGCCCGCCGTACGGCCGTACGTCCACCGTCGCGGCCACCTCGTCGCCGCCGGCCCGCACCAGCCAGCCGCTCTCCAGGCACGCGTCGACGGGCAGAACGTCCGCCACGCGCGCGTGGGGCACCGGCTGCTGGAGGAGGAACAGGCGTACGAGCACCTCCAGCGGGGTGTCCCCGCGGGTCGCCCGGAGCGCGGGCACGGTCTCGCTGCGCGCGAGCGCCGCGTACGCGGGCGCACCGAGCAGTTCGAGCAGCCCGTCAGCGGTGAAGGACGCCCCGAGCAGGGCGTCCCGCAGCCGGGCGGTGACGTCGGTACCGCCGGAGGCGGCAGCGGGAACGGCGGGCAGCGCGGGCAGACCGGAGATACTCACGCCCCCATTGTGGCCCGCCCGGACCTACGGCACGCCGTCTCCGCCCCTGGCACCAGCCGCCGACACGCCGTCTCCGCCCCTCGCACCAGCCGCCGGCACGCCGTCACCAGCCCGCCGGCACACCCTCACCGCGGCCCACGCCGCCCGGCGCCCGGCACCCGGCGCCCGCTCTCAACTGTCCGTCGCCGGCGCCGAGGCCACCGGTGACCCCGAGACCTGCTTGCAGCCCGCCTGGTCGGCCAGCGCCTGCTTGGTGTCGCCGGACTCCAGCTCCTTCAGCGCGTTCAGCGCGGTCTGGCGCTGCGTCTCCACCGACTGCATCTTCGCGGAGACGTCCTTGAGACCGGTCGCGAACTTCCCCTGGTCCTTGGTGTTAAGCCCGTCCACCTGCGTCTTCATGTCGGCGTAGGCCGCGGAGAGGACCGTGAGCTGCTTGACGGCGTCCTGGAGCTTCTTGGCCCCGTCCTCGGCACCGGGAGGCGCGCCGGCGTTCTGGATGACCGTGGCGCGCGCCTTGTAGCCGTCCGACAGGTCCTGGAAGGCCTGGGAGTCGGCCTTCTGGAGCTCCGCCGGGGTGCTCTCGGTGTCCTCGGCCGCCTTGGTGATGGCGTCGTAGGCGGCCGTGATCTTCTTGTTCTGGGCGGGCACCAGGTCGCAGACCTTCTTGGCCCAGGCGTCGAGTTCCTTGTTGTCCTTGCCGCCGCCGCCGCATCCCGACAGCGCCAGTACCAGTACCGCACCGCCGGACAGTGCGGCCGCGAGCTTCTTGTTCACCGGATTGGTCCCTTCCATGGCCTCTCGGCCACCGGACGTTACACGGGACGGGCACCGGATCCACACGCCGAATGACGTAAATGTGGCATTTTGCTGGCGTTTGCCCCACGGGAGAGAAGCCTCACGGCCGCAGGGCGCGCACGCGACGCGGCGGGCGGGCGGCGCATGAA